>CAZFWE010000128.1:0-5303 GCA_964522685.1 uncultured bacterium
GGTTCCTTGGCTTGGAGCCGTTGGAGAATGTTTTTATACTCCCCAGTCGATAGAGTCGTTGTCCGCTTAGAAAAATCGGATGTCATAAAGGAATCCAAGTAATGGCGAATGAGATTTTTTTCAATAGATTCCATTCGTTTTCCAAGATTGCAATATGCTAATTGCTCTATAACCCTAGAAAATGCTCCGTTGGTGTTTTTGTCTAAGCCTTTAACGATTCCGCTCCATTTTTGCCTTAAATGAGCCATTGCCTGCATTTTATAATTCGTTATATGGAGGACAGTATTTGCAAGATTGATGGCAATTTCCTTAGAAAGAGGCTTTGCTTGCCCCATCGCTATTTCAGCCTGTAAAAAACGTTGAACAATTCCATCGCTATTTAGGTGCAGGAGTGTCTCGGAAAGCATACCGGAAAAATTGCTTAAAGAACCCAGGTTGCTCGTAATCATGTGGATGAGTTGTTTTTTGATCTCTTGTTGGACAGGTGATATTGCTCTTTGATAAGACTCGGGTGAAATGCCGAATTGTAGAAGTTGTTTTTCCCAGTGCTCCACGAATGCTATTTCTTCAGAAGAAGGTTTAAAAGCTGTAGGATCGCGAAGGATTGAAAGGGCTTCAATCAGAGCATCGATGCCTTTTTGATCTTCCAAAGAAAAGAAATCTCGGTGTGTTTTAAGAAAAGAAATCTCCTCAGATATTTCATTCTGGCTCATCTTGGGTAGATTTTGAAGATTTGTTTGGATTCTAGTAAGAACTCTTTGCCGCTGTTCCTCAGGAGTTACGACTTTTTTCTTAGCAGCAGGCTTTTGTGGGCGAATCTCTTGTGTAGAGCTGATAGCGCTCTTTTCAAATCGTCCTCGCAAGGAGCTAACTTGGGAGCTGCTCGAAGAGCTCGAACTTCTCGAGGTGATGGGAACTTGTGGAGCCGGCCAACGCCCTCTTGGAGGTCGATGCAAATATCGTTCTAATTGCTCAATCGAGCTGGCAATTGGACTTTTATTTCCATTTGCTCCCGCTTTAATCAATGCATCTTCCAGTTCGTAAAGGCGTTCTAGTAGCTTTTGGGCCTCTTCTTCTCGCAACTCTTTGAAAAAAGGAGCTAGACTTGCGATGAGAGAGTTTGTTTTAGGGACGATTTTTTCTATATCTTGAGCCGTTTCGATCTTGATTGGGTTGTCAGAAAGTAGACCACGGAATACGGGGCTCGTTTTAATCACAGCAGGCTGTAATCGATCCGCAATTTGAAGAATTTTTTCTGATTGAAGATGCTCTCCTATTGCACGGATGCCCTTGGCTATGTCAATCACCTGAGCTTTCTTTTCAGTGGAAAAATGAGGAAGTCGCTCTTGAATGAGTTCGTTTGCAAATGCTTCTAGAGAAGATTCAGCTCTTGCAGTTACCTGGGGTGAATACTGTTTTGCAAAATCAAAGTTGGTGACTACAGAAACTATTTTTTCGAACGCTTGATCTTTTTTCGCCTGCTTATAAGCGGTGAGTTTTTGGCGCATTTGATCGATAGAATCGGAAAAGGGATTTCCATAGTTCAAACTGGCGTATTCGCCATTAATCGTCTCGACGTTTTTTAAAAACGCCTCATAAGCACCCACACGATCATCGCTGATCTTTTCTTGCGTTTCTACGAGAACTTGGTTGATGACGCCTTGGATTTTTCGCCTACAGCGGTCAGAGGCATCCGGATCGTCTTGAATTGCACACCGACTCTCTAGAGGTGTGTATTTTTGAATACCCTTAAAATAATTTGATTCAAATATAGAAGCGCTCACGTTCCTCTTTAGATATATTATATTGTTAATATTAATTATATCTTAATAATGGATTGGGCGCAATAGTAAAAATTTTAGTATTATTCAACGGCTCTTTTAATTACAAGTTCTTGTAAGTTAGGGAACTGTGTTAAAATGTCTTTGGAAGAGGGGGGGGCAGGGAAATTAATTAAGGTAAGTGATGTTAGTTGATCTTTGAGAGGCAATAACTTAAGAAAAAAATCCTTTGAAAGAAGGGGTGGATTTTCGATGATTAAATGGGTCAGTTTTTTGCAGCAAACAGTTGAACAAGAGCGATTTAAGACTTTTGAAGGGGGTGTATTATCGATATAAGAAGAGGGGACCCATCCCGAAAATAGATGATCATCAGACTCTTCAAAAGAAGTCTCAGTGATATAAGGCAATCGGGGAGGCAGTATAACTGGGACTCTATCCCATTCATCCTCTGTCTCACAATAGGTGTCTAGAGTCTCTTCGAAAGGATTTTCATGCGAAACCTCGGACATAAATGCCTCATCAAAGGCAGCGTCAGTAAAAGAGGGGTTGAGTAGGTGAAGGGATACCACATTGTCCATGAAGGGGGTGAAGGTTTTGAAGTCTTTATCTTCCCAAGATCCCTCTAAAGTTAGAGAAGATAGAACAGCGCGGCTGTGATTTAAAGTCGCTCTTACAAGATCCGCAGAAACTTCCGTTGCTTTTAAATGTAAATTTGAATAATCGCGCATCTCTCGGAGTACTTGCAAAATTGGTTTTTTTAATTCGAGAAATAAAAAATCTTCTTTGTCAAATAAACTTGTTAACGAAACGCGAGATGTCATAGTTTCTCCTAATTTGTGACAAGATCATAGATTGAACGATTAATAAACTCAAATAAAAAGAAAATTATTTGACTTCATAATGTATCTGGAATTGGCCGCTTTTGGCATGCCCTTTTAAAAGAAGCTTGCTGTGGGCGGGGATTTTATCTTCGAGGATCGCCGTGGCGAAAAGGTTGACGATATCTCGCTGGATAAGCCGTTTGAGAGGCCGGGCGCCGAAAATTGGGTCATAGCCTTCTTCGGCCAGATATTCGATGACCGGCTCCTCCCAGGAAAGGGCGATCTGCCGTTCGGTAAGCCGCTCTTTGACCTTGCCCAGTTGGAGAACGACGATTTTTTCCATGTCTTTCAATTGGAGAGGTACAAACGGAAGGATCTCATCGAGCCGGTTGAGGAATTCGGGTTTAAATGTCGACCGGAGAATCGGCTCGAGGATGTCGAGCAACTCCTCTTTTAAAAGGCTTTTTTTTCCTTCGAGCTTTTTGAGAAGAAGGTCAGATCCGAGATTTGAGGTCATGATGAAGAGGGCGTTTTTGCAATTGACTTTGCGCCCTTTGCTATCGGTGATGCGCCCTTCATCGAAAATTTGCAGGAGAATATTGAAGACATCCGGGTGCGCTTTTTCGAGTTCATCGAGCAATACGACTGAGTAAGGGCGTCGGCGCAGCGCTTCGGTGAGCTGGCCGCCCTCTTCATAGCCAACATAGCCGGGAGGGGCTCCGATTAAGCGGGATACGCTGTGCTTTTCCATGTATTCGGACATATCTAGCCGGACGATGGCATCCTCTTTATCGAAGAGCTGAGCGCTAAGGGCTTTGACGAGTTCGGTTTTTCCGACGCCGGTAGGTCCCACGAAAAGGAAGACGCCCAGAGGCCGGTTGGGGTCGCTCAATCCAGCTCTTGAGCGGCGAATCGCTTGGCTGACTGCTTGAATGGCCAGCGGCTGACCGACGACGCGCTCTTCGAGATTTTTTTCGAGATGAAGGATCTTTTGGGTCTCTTTTTCGAGCATCCGCTCGATCGGGATGCCGGTCCATTTTGCGACGATTTGCGCGATGAGGTGTTCATCGACTTCCTCCTTCAAAAGGCGGTCTTTTAACTCGTGTAGCTTTTTCTCCTCTTCTTCGATCTGTTTTTGGAGAGCGGGGATTTGGGCGTAGCGGATTTCAGCGACTTTGTTGTAATCGGCTTTTCGCTCGGCTTCTTCTTCTTGGAAGCGATATTTTTCGAGCGAATCTTTTTTCTCTTTGACCGAAGAGATAAGAGCCTTTTCCTGGTTCCACTTGGCTCTTAGGTGTGCGAGTTCTTCTTTTAATTTCGCGATTTTCTTCTCTACTTCTTCTTTCTCCCCCTTGCTTTCTTCTTGTTTGAGGGCTTCCTGTTTGACGATGAGTGAAGAGAGCTCGCGCTCTTTGATATCGATGGGAAGGGGAAGTGAACCAATCTGCATGCGAATCAGGCTCGCCGCCTCGTCGATCAGGTCGATGGCTTTATCGGGGAGCCTACGGTCGGTGATGTAGCGGGAAGAAAGAAGTGCGGCGGCATGGAGCGCGCTTTCGGTGATCCGGACTCCGTGATAAATCTCATAGCGCTCTTTAAGTCCACGAAGGATTGCAACGGTGTCTTCGATGGATGGTTCGGGGACCATGACAGGATGAAATCTCCGTTCTAAGGCGGCGTCTTTTTCGATGTATTTTTGGTATTCGGCAAGCGTTGTTGCTCCGATGCAGTGGAGCGTGCCTCGTGCGAGGGCGGGCTTTAGGAGGTTTGCGGCGTCCATGGAGCCTTCTGAAGCGCCTGCGCCGACGAGCGTGTGCACTTCATCGATGAAGAGAATGATATTGCCTTCGCTTTTTTCGATCTCGACCAAAATGCTTTTCAGCCGCTCTTCGAACTCGCCGCGGAATTTGGTTCCGGCGATCAGGCTTCCCAGATCGAGGACGAAGAGCTCTTTATTCTTCAACGAATCGGGGACATCGCGGCTCAAGATCCTTTGCGCGAGCCCTTCTGCGATTGCCGTTTTGCCGACGCCCGGTTCTCCGATGAGCATGGGGTTATTCTTCGTCCTCCGGGATAGGACTTGGATCGTTCTTCTGATCTCTTCATCGCGACCGATGACGGGATCGAGTTTTCCAGTCTTGGCAAGAGCTGTGAGGTTTTTGCAATATTTTTCGAGAGCCTTGAGATTGCCCTCGGCACTGGGGGAATCCATGTGGCGAGATCCCCGGAGTTTTTTGATTTCGGCTTCGACTTCTCGCACCGATTTTTTCGAAAGTTTTTGGAGTGAAGCCAGTGGTTCAATCGGCTTTTCCCAATAGGCCAAGAACAAGTGGTCGCTACTGATAAAGGCGTCATTCCAGCTTTTTGCAATTTTGTCAGCTTCTTGGATTTTGTGCTGCAAAGCGGGCGCGATCTGCGGCGGCGATGCCGTTCCCGTATAGGCGGGAACAAGAGAGAGGGCCGTCTCGATCTGGTTGAGAAGTAAGGGAGAATCGAGCTGGAGCGCTTTGCAGATCGATCCAAAATATCCTTCCGGATCGAGAAGAAGCGAACGGAGGAGATGGTTCTCCGTCACCTCAGTGTGAGATTTTGATTGGGCATACTGGAATGCCCCTTCGAGGGCAGCTGTTACAGCTTCTGTGAATTGCATACATTAATTTTTTGTTGCAGGAGGCATAGCTGGTGTTTTTGGCGCAGTTGG
>CAZFWE010000129.1:0-5291 GCA_964522685.1 uncultured bacterium
AGCGCAGATAAATCACATCCGAACAAAGTCTCTAAAGGGAAGGATGATCGTTTTTGAGGCAGACAAAGGATACGATGCGGCCTGGCTTAGACAAGCATTGTTGAGTTTGCAGATATTCCCTTTGATCCCTTACCGAAAAATCAAAGGTAGAATAACTCCTGAAATGTCGGGGGTATGCCAGATGTTTAATTTGACGCGGAAACGGTGGATGGTGGAAAGATCTTTTGCATGGTTAAAGCGCAGATGTCGGCGCTTGATGTTGAGGTGGGAACGTATGGCTAAAATTTGGAGCGGATTTGCGGTAATGGGGTTGATTTACACATGGCTCAAAAATTTATTCGGATAGGTTCATGGGCCAGCTCACGTAAAAATTTTACGTGTCAGTAATGCATTTTCAAGGTAAAATGCTTCTCCATGACTGATATCACGCGCGCCGTACGGGCTATAAGACAGGCTGATTTTGTCGCAGCTCAGGAAATTTTGAATATGATCCTAGAAGATGCATCTCGCATCGATTTTCAGCAGGCAGTAGTGTTGCAATTTTCCCTACTCGACAAGCAATTGAAAGCACACCTCATTAATGAAGAAACTCATATGGCAGTAACCCTAAAAAAAATCAGAGCCATTCAAGCTAAAAACTTAGAGAATGAAGATCTGAATGATTACCTAGATGACAGACTGCTGACATGTCAGAGCTCTTCAAACGCAATGAAGCTATCTAGGTCTACTTGAAAGGATTGAGTTAAATCGAAAAACGACGACACCTTGAGATCCGCGGCAAACCCTTCGCTCTCTGGTACAGTAGAGTCTGATGGATTTGGAGTCTCGGTAAATCCTTCACTTGCTGGTACAGCAGAGTCTGATGGATTTGGAGCCTCGATAAATCCTTCACTTGCTGGTACAATAGAACCTAGTTGCTCCAGAAGTTGCTTCCTCAACTCTTCTTTCTTTGGCGTGCGACGAACGCCATCTGGTTGGACCTCTCCATAGTATAGCCTGCGTAGACTTGCGATATCCTCTTGAGCTTTGCTCATTTTATGCAATTGAGTTTTCACTTCTTCCAACCGGATGGCCAAATCGTTTTTCACAAATGGAATGTCAAATATAATTTCACGGCCATTCAGGTGGCTCTCTTTAACCACTGAATAATAATCAATGGCATCTTGCACCTGTTCGCAAGAATCAAAATTCTGCACAATCCCTTGAAGAACAGCGTAGATCGATTTTTTATGAAAACAACGGATATTCCATTTGATATCCGGCGTACCTTCCATGTGCTTCGACAAACTTTCTTTTAACTCTAAAAATTCCCGAACCTCGGTGATAAAATCTTTATACCTCTCCTCAGGCGCAACCGCGGGAGCCATAATGATTGTCTCCAACTCAACAAATCTCTCAAATGCAGGGATTTTTAATTCCAAGTTGCTCTTGGCCACATTTAATCGAGCAATGTACTTCTTAAAAAACTCTACCATCGCCTCTTCAGGCGTCATCGCTTGATTGGTGCAAGCCTCGGCAAGTTGGTCTTCTAAACAGCGGATTTCCCTTTCCATATAGCAATCAACGCGATTCGAGCTTCTGGGAGTTACAAAGGTGGAATTCCTGATACGTTCAATATCTGCAGCTAGAGATCTCTGGCAAAGCTTTTTAGAAGCTCGCGAAATCAAAGAATTAAGGTGCGTTGGATCATTTTCATCATTTACAAACTGTTCATCCGATCGAAGACACCGTTTTTTAATGTACTCTTTACTAACAGGAGAAAGCCCCGCTATACCTGTACTCTTAATCGATTCTTGTATTCGCTCCATCTTATCGTCTTTTAAATTGGGAGTGAGACTTGCATGGGCAGCTTCACATTTGTGGTTGCAATGAGCAATCGATCCGTTGAATTCCGTCCTTCCTCTAAATGTTTTGCAACGCACGTGATGTGCTAACAAGAACCGTTGAAACGTCGATCCGATTCTCACATCCATCTTTGTTAAGGTGGCTTGTACATTCAATTGGGCGCAACAATGGCCTGGAGAGCGCACTATAGAAGCTGTTTGATCGAGATCCAATACCTTCCTGTGTGGAGGGGTTTGGGGATTTGATTTTTGAGTCACCGTTGACGATCGAAACTCGTAAGATCCTGAAATAGCCATCTGCAATACCTATATTGTTTTACAAAATCATAAATAATCCAAAAATAATCCTGAAGAAAATAAATTTATTGATACTGACGTGTTTAAAATTAAAATTATTTAGATATAACCATATGCCGGGAGTAATTGAAAAATCGGGATTGGGCAAGGAGGCGCCCTCAATTTGAGCCATGGTTACCGGCGCCGAAGCAGCTCAACCTGAAAGGTTGAGCGATGCAGGCGGGTCTCAAAAGGCATAGATGTCTGTGGGCTGGTTATCCCTGGATTGATTGGTTTGATTTTCATGAAAAATTCCTGTTTGTTGATAACAACAGGAGTATTATGGAAAGTTGTGAAACTAAATCGCAACTATATATTTTTCTTTAATTTAAAATAATTGCTTTGATGTTTATTTTTTTATTCAAATTTCAGTAAGTGAATTTGCGTTAATTTTATGAATCGTTGAAAAGACAGAATCGGGAAGACGATAAGTCGGTATTTAGCTATTAAACAAAATATTTATTTGTAGATGTATTTATATTTTAGTGTTTGTTAAAAGAAAATACTTTGCGTATCGATATCAATTTTGAACAAAACAGGTGATGTGAGGTTTGAGAGAATTTGTTGCATTTCCCTAACTTTGAGTATTTTAATGATGAATTGAAACCGAAATTGGTCTTTGACTTTTGCATGGCCGGCAGCGAGGACGGGGAGTAGATGAGCGCTGGGAGGAATCGATTTTTGGATAGTGGAGTGGAGATCGTTTGCCGCCGCTTCAGTCTTTAAAGCATCCGATCCTGTACAAATGATTTTAATGAGATGGCAGAACGGGGGAAAGCTGAATTGGCGCCTCTCTTCGAGCTCTCGAGTATAAAAGGCCTCGAAGTCTTGGGTTTTTGCGAGGAGGAAAATGGGGTGATCAGGAAGAAAGGTTTGGAGAATGACTTCACCGGGAAGCTGGGCTCTGCCGGCGCGACCCGCGACTTGTGTGATGAGTTGGAAAAGGTTTTCAGCGGATCGGAAGTCGGGAATGTTTAAGGAGGAATCGGCGTTGAGGACTCCGACGAGGGTAACGGAGGGGAAATGGAACCCTTTGGCGATCATTTGGGTTCCGATCAAAACGTCGGCCTTATGGGAACGGAATTGTCGATAGAGATCTTCATGGCTTGTTTTTTGTTTGGTGGTGTCGCGGTCCATGCGGAGGGTTCGAACGCCGGGAAGAAGGGCGTGAAGGGAGCGTTCGACGTGTTCAGTGCCGAATCCTTTGAACTGAAGAGATTCACATCCGCCACAGAAAGGGCAGGAGCGAGGAATGGGCTGATGGTAATCACAGAGATGGCACCGGAGAATGTTTTCCGATTTATGGAAAGTGAGGCCGAGATCGCAATGGGGACATTTGATGGCGTTTCGGCAAGAACTGCAAACTTGGAGGCGGTGATAGCCGCGCCGGTTTAAAAAGAGGAGCGTTTGTTCGCCAGCTTCCAGCCGTATTTTCATGGCATCGATGAGTTCGGAGGAAAAATGAGTGAATCCGCCGTTGATATCCATGGCTCGTTTCATGTCGATGATTTGAATCTTTGGCATCGAGGCGGATGCAGGGCGGGAAGAGAGGCGGCTCAAGGTATATTTTCCGAGATCAGCGTTGTAGCGCGATTCGATGGATGGAGTCGCGGAACCGAGGAGAACGACGGCGTTTTCTAGCAAGCCTCTCATGACGGCGATATCGCGGGCGTTATAGCAAGGGGACTCTTCCGACTGTTTGTAGGAAGAATCGTGTTCTTCATCGACGATGATGAGGCCGAGATTTTTCGCGGGACAAAAGATTGCAGAGCGAGCGCCGATGACGATTTGCGTTTTTCCAGATTGGAGATGTTCCCAGGCGACTGTTCGTTCTCCGAGGCTGCGCCGGTGGTGCCAGACGGCAATTCTTTCTTGAAAGCGGGATCGGAATCGTTCGATGGTTTGCGAGGTGAGAGCGATTTCTGGCACGAGCATGATGGCGCTTCGGCCCGCTTGAAGCGCTTCGCTGATCGCCTGCAGATAGACTTCGGTCTTGCCGCTGCCGGTGACTCCTTGGATGAGATGGGTGGCGTATTTATTCGAAGCGAGCGATTGGCAAATTTTAGCGAGGCATTCAGCTTGTTCTTTCTCCAGTTTTTTTGGTTTGCTCGGGAAAAATTCTTCTTCGGAAATTTCTAGCGCAGCCTTTTCTTGTCTTAGAACCCACTTCTTCTTCATCAGGGTCAAAAGGGCGCTTTCCCTCTTGAATTTAGTTTCTCCTTCCAAGAGTTTTTCTAAAATCACCGCTTGAGGGTTGTTGCGCAATTCCACAATTTTCTTGCACGCTTCTTCTTTTGTGAGATTTAGCCTGTAGACGAATTCTTTTTTCAGCTTTACGATTTTGCGCAAGTTCGGCGGAATGAAGCATTTCAATGTTTTTTCTAAAGGAGCGCAATAATAGGCTGACATCCAGTGCGCAAGTTTCCAGAGAGGTTCGGAGAGTACGCCGTTTATGCTGAGGAGCCGGGCAATGGGCTTTGCATTCGGAAAAGCCGATCGATTTTTTAACTCGACGATTGTTCCTTTTTTTAAAGAAGACTTTAAGGGTACTTCGACGCGCATGCCGACTTCGACGGACCATCCGTTTGGCACGGCGTAATCGAGAATCAGTTTTTGATCGAGGGCGACGGCAGCGAACAGATCGTCTGACATAGTGCTTTCCATAGAGACCGTTTGAGGAGGGGGTCTTTCAAATAGAGTGAAAGATCGGGGAGCATGAAGAGCGGTTTTTCTCCGAGCTGCCGGTGTTTTTGCGCAGGGATCTCTTTGTAAAATTGGCAGAGGTTCTGCAATTGCCAAAGCGTGTAATCGCAAGCGATAACGAGTTTTAAATCGGCCGCAGACAAAAATGTTTTCCATTCTTTTTCCCGTTCAATCGTATCTGCGACGAGAAGCTTGGCGGGGCCGAAATAGACGTCGAGCGCTTTGACAATCTGTTCGAGAAATTGTTTATGCTCGGGATTTTCTTGGTAACTGATCAATGTAATGGATGCGATTTGGTTTTTAGTTTTCCAGCGACTGGCGATCTTTTTCGCCATTGCATCGCTGGGGATCTCGTGCAAAATAGGCACTTCCGGGGCGATTTTGGAAAAGAGCGCGCGGAGACCGACG
>CAZFWE010000130.1:0-5280 GCA_964522685.1 uncultured bacterium
ACATCCCAACCATAGTCTTGATAGCGGGCTTTCGTATCCTCGGAACAGCATTCGATGAGGTTTCCATCCAAGCAAATCTTGTTTGAGTCGTAGATCAGGACTAAATTGCTTAAATTCAGATGGCCGGCTAAAGAAGAGGCCTCCGAAGAGACCCCTTCCATGATGCATCCATCGCCCGCGATGCAGTACACTTTATTGTTGAAAATCGGGAATCCAGCGCAGTTGAATTTCTCTGCGAGGATCTTGAACCCGAGAGCCAAGCCAACGGCGTTGCCAACGCCCTGGCCAAGAGGGCCCGTCGTCGCTTCGACGCCATCAGTTATGCCGTACTCGGGATGGCCTGGCGTGACGGAACCGAGTTGCCGGAAACGCTTGATCTCGTCCATGGAAAGCTTGAAGCCAGAAAGGTGGAGACAAGAGTAGAGCCACATGGAGCCGTGACCTGCGGAGAGAACTACTCGGTCGCGATTTAGCCACTTGGAATTTTGGGGATTATGCCGCAACAGCACGCCGTAGAGATAGGCGCCAAGCTCTGCACAGCCCATCGGCATTCCTGGATGACCCGAGTTTGCCTTCTGCACCGCATCCATCGAAAGAGCGCGGATCGTCATTGCGACCTTGCTCAGCATCTTTTTTAAATCTTCTTCCATAAAAAATCCCAATTAGTTCGTGGACAATCTCTAAGATTGCCATTTTTTCATCCAATCGCGCAAGAGATTTGACAGTCAGACCTCTTCTAGATTAAAATAAGAGCATTTTAACCAGAGCCCCCCCATGTCCTCCCAAGATCTCCGTCGTTCCTTTTTGAAATATTTTCAATCGCAAGGGCATGCAATCGTTCCTTCCTCCCCTGTCATTCCCCATGACGACCCGACGATTCTCTTTACCAATGCGGGAATGAATCAGTTCAAGGACGTTTTCTTGGGCAAGTCCAAGCGAGATTACACCCGCGCGACCACAACCCAAAAATGCATCCGCGTCGGCGGCAAGCACAACGACCTCGAGAATGTGGGGCATACGTCCCGTCACTTGACATTCTTCGAGATGCTAGGCAACTTCTCGTTCGGCGGTTATTTCAAGAAAGAGGCGATTGCGTTCGCATGGGATGTAACGCTCCATGTTTTCGGTTTCAACCCGGACAAAGTGTGGGTGTCGGTGTACAAAGACGACGACGAAGCCTTTGCTCTCTGGGAAAAACACCTGCCGCAAGAGAGGATTGTCCGCTTCGGGGAGAAGGAAAATTTCTGGGCGATGGGAGACACCGGCCCTTGCGGACCTTGCTCTGAACTGCTCTATGACCGCGGCGATAGCTACGGCCCCGAGAAGGGTCCGAAAGATCCCTTGTCGGGCGAGCGGGTAGCCGACGAGAGATATTTCGAATTCTGGAACCTCGTCTTTATGCAATTCATGCGAGACTCTTCAGGCTCACTTTCCCCGCTGCCGAAGCAGTCGATCGACACGGGCGCAGGGCTCGAACGAGTCGTATCGATTAAAATGAGTGTCGACAATGTGTTCAAAACCGACATTTTGCGCGGCCTAATCGCATCTGTCGAAGAGATCAGCGGCAAAAAATACGACACCATGATAGCGCCGCCCTTTCACGTCATCGCCGACCACATTCGCTCGCTCTCTTTCGCAATTGCGGATGGCGTCCAGCCGAGCAACACCGACCGCGGATACGTCCTGCGCAAGATTTTGCGAAGGGCCGTCCGTTATGGCCGCATGCTAGGCCTGCAAAAGCCATTCCTCTCGGACGTCCTGCCGCGCCTCGTCTCTCTCATGGGCGACGATTTCCCAGAACTCAAAGCGTCGCAAAACCGGATCGCCGAAATTTTGAACCAAGAAGAGGAAGCCTTTTTGCGCACTCTTATCCGCGGCGGCCAGCTCCTCGGCCAGGTCATCGATCGCTCCCGCTACTCGAAAAAAATCTCCGGTGAAGATGCGTTCAAACTCAAAGACACCTACGGCTTTCCTTTCGAAGAGATCCAGCTCATCGCCAATGACGAAGCGCTCCAAGTCGATATCGCCCATTTTGAAAAACTCGAAGAAGAAGCAAGAGAAAAATCGAGAAAAGCGCACAAGACCACCGCACAGCAGTTCGATCAGAACTTCTTCAGCGATTTTACCCGCACCCACAAGCCCACTGAGTTTGTCGGTTACCAGAACTCATGCTGTGAAGCACATCTTCTCGGAATGGTCGTCGATGGCGCGTTTGTCGACGAAGTGATCGAGGGCCAAGAAGCGCTCGTGCTTTTAGACAAAACGCCTTTCTACGCCGAAATGGGGGGTCAAGTCGGAGACGTCGGAACGATTTCCAAAGGGACCCATGCATTCCAAGTCTACGACACGACTTCACCCTTTCCAGGGGTGATCGTCCATCTCGGGAAAATGGGCCCCGGAAGATTATGCAAAAACGATCAAGTCCGCGCGCTCATCGACCAACCGCGCCGCCTTGAAATCCAGAATAATCACACCGCCACCCACCTTCTCCACTGGGCTCTGCAAAACGTGTTGGGTAGCCACATCAAACAGGCGGGCTCGCTTGTCGATGAAAAGCGCCTCCGATTCGACTTCAACCACCACAAACCGCTTTCACAAGAAGAACTGAGAGACATTGAAAATCTCGTCAACGCAAAGGTGCGCGAAAATAACCCCGTGAAAACATACGAGATCAGTTTCAACGAAGCGAGAGAAAAGCCTGAAATCAAACAGTTCTTCGGCGAAAAATACGGTGAAAAAGTCCGTGTTGTCGACATCGACTTTTCCAAAGAGCTCTGCGGCGGCACGCATACTTCCCACTCAGGCAACATCGGCTTCTTCAAACTCACAAAAGAATCGAGCATCGCCGCAGGCGTCCGCCGCATCGAAGCGGTTTCTGGCCGCCAGGCTGATGAATGGGTCCAAAATGAAGAAAACCTCTTAAACCAAGCGGCAAATCTCTTAAAAGCGACGCCTTCAACGCTCTACGACCGGCTCTATCAGATGCTCGAAGAAAACAAAATAATGGCGGCAGAACTCAAGACACACCGCAAAGAAAAGCTCAAAAACCTCGCGGACCATTGTATGGCCAAGCAAGAAAAAATCGGCCTCTTTCATCTCATCGCGCTAGAAGTAGAGCTCGATTCGGAAGATCTCAATGCCTTTGCCGATGAGCTGCTCCAAAAACTCAAATCGGGGGTCGTTGCCCTCGGCGTAAAAATCGGAGAGAGATGCCAGCTCGTCGTCGGCGTCAGCCAAGATCTCGTGCAGAAAAACATTTTAGCCTCAACCCTCGTTAAAGAGGCCGCACCCCTTATCCAAGGCGGCGGTGGAGGCAAGCAAACGCTGGCGCAAGCCGGTGGAAAACACCCGGCGGGACTTCCGGACGCACTCGATAAAATTCGGCAGCTTTTGAAAAAATGATCGAACACCTCGATGCCTCTTCTTCGCTCAAAGCCCTGCAAGAAGCACTCAAGCAGGGCCACTCCATCCTGGCCGAAGAATTATGGGATACACCAAAAGCGCTTCTCGCTATTTTGGCTGTAAAAACCACAAATAAGTCGGTCCTGCTTTTGACGGGAGGGATGCGCGAAGATTCTCTCTTTGACAACATCTCTCAAATGGCGCCTGAGCTCCCCATTGAATTTCCCGCCTGGGAAACGCTCCCCGGTGAAGAAATCCCGCCAAGCCCCGACATCATCGGCAAGAGAATGGAAGCGTTGCACGCGCTTTTGCATCGAAAACGGCCTTCAATCGTCCTCTGTCCGATCGCCTCATTCTTGCAGAAAATCCCCCCAAAAGAGCAGCTCAAAAATCTCCTTACCTCTTGGGAAAAAGGAGGCAAAATCCCTTTCGATCAAATCCCTCAGCTCCTCACTGACCTCGGCTACAAAAGAGCGGCTGCCGTCTCCGATAAAGGAGAATTTGCCATCCGCGGCGGCATCGTCGATCTCTTTCCCGTCGCAGCAGAAAGTCCCTATCGCATCGATTTTTTCGGCGACGACATCGAAGAGATTCGGATCTTTGATCCAATCGGCCAAAAATCGATTCAAAAAGTGGACTCTTTATTCCTCTCTCCTGCCCTCGAACTGGACCTACTCCAAAAAGCCAAACGACTCGACTCAATCTCCGACTACCTCGGAGAAGATCCCCTTTACTTTTGGGACGATCTTTTAGCCATTGAAGACACTCTAGTCGCCTTGAAAAATATGCCCGGCGCAAAATCGATCTTCTTCTTCAAATTCGACGAAATCATAAAGCGAATAGAAAGCGGCCAAAACATCTTTTGCGCTTCGCATCAATTAGAAAAGCTTTCCGATATTATCGCCAAAGAGCGGACAAAAAATTTACAACAGATTTCCTTTGAAGTCTTTTCCCATCGGTTTGAAGCCCACCGATTTTTCCATCCATTCCGAAAAATCGCTGAATATTTTGACCCTCCTGAGGGAGCAGAAGAAGTTTCTCTTCTCGACTACTTCAAACCCGAAAAAAATTTACGCCTTTTCTTCATCAATGCCAGTGAGATCGAAGAAGAGGAGGTCCAACAAAAGCTCTCCTCGATCTCGTTGCCGAAAGAGACCATCTTCGAGCGGGGCTATCTGACAAGCGGCTTTGCGGTTTCAGATATTCCGCTTGCAGTCATTCCAAACCCGGAAATTACAAAGAGAACCCGAATCCGGCGTCAAAAGTGGAGAAATTCATACCACACTCTCGCCGCCGAATTCCACGAGCTTTCCCCCGGAGATCTCGTCGTCCATTTCCACAGTGGGATCGGCCGTTTTCTCGGCATGGAAAAACACACCAACCATCTCGGGGTCGAAACGGAGTTCCTCGCCGTCGAATACTCCGACAAAAGCAAGCTCTTCGTCCCTCTCTCTCAAGCCTATCTCGTCTCCCGGTATATCGGATCGAAAGACGAGCCCCCAAGCCTCAGCCAACTCGGCGGCAAACGGTGGACCCAGGTGCGGGCGCAAGCCCAGTCTCAAATCGTCGGATATGCAAATGACCTTCTCCAAATGTACGCCGAAAGAGCCGCGCACGGTGGATTTGCGTACGATCCCGATTCTGAAACTATGCAGCAATTCGAACGCGATTTTCCCTATGAAGAAACCGCGGATCAGCTCCTCTCAATCACGGCGATCAAGCAAGACATGATGAGTGAAAAAGCGATGGACCGGATCGTTTGCGGAGATGTCGGCTACGGAAAAACTGAAGTCGCTATGCGAGCGGCCTTTAAA
This sequence comes from uncultured bacterium, assembly GCA_964522685.1. GTDB lineage: Bacteria > Chlamydiota > Chlamydiia > Chlamydiales > SM23-39 > CAITMJ01. The sequence goes on from CAZFWE010000130.1 coordinate 5,217, forward strand.
GCGGTTGTCGATGGCCGAAAACAAGTTGCCGTCCTCGTCCCCACCACCGTTTTGGCCATGCAGC
>CAZFWE010000131.1:0-5263 GCA_964522685.1 uncultured bacterium
TGAATCAGCGGGGGAGTCTTCACTTTGCAGATGGGCATTGCCTTCGGGCATCTGTTGCTAAAAGCGCATCCGGGCGGAGGGTGGAGAGGAGATGGAGGCTCGCCTGCAATCAAGATCCGAGGTCTTTTTCGCTCCAATTCGGGGTTTGGGAGATGGATCGAAGCGAGAAGTAGTTGCGTGTAGGGATGGAGCGGATTTGCAAAGAGCGCATCAGTCGGAGCGATTTCGACAAATGAACCGAGGTACATAACAGCGATCCGGGTGGAAAGATAGCGGATCATGGCCAGATCATGTGCAATGAAGAGATAGGTGAGATTGAATTCTTTTTGCAGCCGCTGCAAGAGGCCTGCGATTTGCGCTTGAATGGATACGTCGAGCGCGGAGATGGGCTCATCGCAGACGAGAAATTTCGGGTTCAAAGCAAGCGCTCTGGCGATTCCGATCCGCTGTTTTTGCCCACCGCTAAATTCATGAGGGAAGCGAAATTTCGCATTTTTCGGCAAACCGACAATCTCGAGTAATTCCTCGACGATCTTCCCTACGGGCAATCGATGAACTAGAAGAGGTTCTTGGATCAAGTCTTCAACGGTCATCCGCGGATTGAGCGAGGCAAAGGGATCTTGGAAGATCATTTGTATCTTCCGACAGAAAGCTCTATCCTTTGAGCAGGAGATCTCTTTCTCATCGAAGAAAATTTGTCCTTCGGTCGGCTTTTCTAGGCGAACAAGCATTCGCCCGATTGTCGATTTTCCACACCCGCTTTCCCCGACTAGGCCTAAGATTTCTCCAGGATGAATCTGGAAGGAGACGTTCTTGACGGCAGTCAGTTTTTCTTTGCCTATCCGAAATATTTTTGTGAGAGAGCGTACATCAATCATTCGGTCTCCAACACGCAACTTTCTTTACAAGAGGAGGTTCTTCTTTTTTGCATTTTTCAAAAGCACGAGGGCATCTCGGCGCAAACGGGCAGCTCGTGGGTTTGGAGAAGAGACTTGGAGGAGATCCGTTAATTGGGATAATTCTCTCAGTTTTTGGCCGGTCGAGCCTTGGTATGGTTTTGAGAAGCATTTGAGTATAGGGATGTTTCGGATGGAGAAAGACTTCGTCAACAGAGCCTTGTTCAACGATTTTTCCAGCGTACATGACTAAGACTCTATTGCAATAACTGGCCACTAAGCTTAGATCGTGCGTGATGAGCAAGAGAGATGTATGCATGTCGGCGGTCAATTTTTTGAGAAGAATGAGAATTTGAGCAGAAATAGTTCCATCGAGAGCGGTCGTTGGTTCATCTGCGATGAGGAGGCGCGGATTCATTACAAGTGCGATCGCAATGAGGACTCGCTGGCGCATTCCCCCGCTTAAGGAATGGGGATATTGCGAATAGCGGATCTCAGGTTCGGAGATTCCAACAAGGCGGAGTAGCTCTATGGCCTTTCCTTTAGCTTTTTCCCGGTTGACAATTTTGTGATAGACGAGCCCTTCGATGATTTGCTCTCCGATTTTCATTGTCGGGTTGAGCGAAGTCATGGGATCTTGGAAAATCATGCCGATTTCTTTCCCGCGAAAACGGCTGAATTCAGCGGGCGTTTTATCCAACAGATCTTCTCCGTGGAATTGCACGCGTCCTTTGACGATACCTACGGAATCGAGCTTTAAAATTGCTTGAACGGCAGCGCTTTTTCCGCATCCCGATTCACCAACCAGCCCGACAGCTTCTCCAGCTTTGATTTCAAACGAGATACCGCGCACGGCGTGGATCTTTTTGCCGTGGATGGAAAATTCAACGGAAAGGTCTTCCACTGTTAGAAGCATTCTATATACCACATAGTTTCATAGGCTCGGGGTTCATCGGCGAAGTCTCGGGTCGAGGGCATCGCGAAGTCCATTCCCTAAAATATTAAACGAGAGCATGGTGATCGTAATCATAGCGGCTGGGAAAAAGAGACGCCATGGATAATAGCGCATCGCCGGCAACCCGTCGTTGACCATCACCCCCCAGCTTGCTGCAGGAGCCTGGATTCCAAGGCCGAGATAGCTGAGGACCGCTTCGGTAAAGATCGCCGTCGGGATGGTGAGGGTGAGCATAGCGACAATGGGTCCAATTGCATTCGGTAGAAGGTGGCGGAAGAGAATTCTCGCTGGGCTGCACCCGATAACGCGGGCAGCTGAAATGTAATCGTTTTGCTTGAGCTGGAGCATTTGCCCGCGGATGATCCTGGCCATGTTGATCCAGCCCGTGAAGGTCATGGCGATGAGGATAGTCCCAATCCCGCAGCCCCGAACGACGGTCAAAAGGATTACGAAAAGCAGGTGCGGCATAGAGTGGAGGATATCGCAAAATCGCATCATAATTTCATCGACTTTGCCACCGGCGTAGGCGGCAATAGACCCCCAAACGACACCAAAAGTCACATCGATGCTTGCTGCGGTGATCCCAATGAAAAGAGAGATACGCGCGCCCCAACAGATTCGCGTAAATAAGTCGCGGCCGAGTTCGTCGCTGCCAAACCAATACAGGGCACCGGGAGGAGTATTCTTCAATTCGAGGTGAATTTCCGTGTAAGTATAGGAAGAAAAAAGTGGACCGAAAGTAGCTAGAAAAATGAGAGATGTCAATACCCAGAGCATAGAGAATGCTGCTCGATTGGCTTTGAACCGGAGCCAGGCGTCATTCCAATAGGTAAGATGGGGAAGTTCATCCATCATAAGCTCTTCGCCTTGAGAAATGGATCCGCGGATCCAATACCGAATACAATAGATCGACTAGAAATACCATGACGCAAAGGCAGATGCAGAAAAATATCGCCAAGCCCATGATCATCGGATAGTCTCTTCCGTTGATGCTGAAAATCATCCATTGCCCAAGTCCCGGGATGGCAAAAATCTTCTCGACCATAAAGCTTCCGGTGAGGATCGAAGTAATGACGGGCCCTAAATAGGAAAGGACGGGGAGTATGGCGTTCGGTAGCCCATGGACAATTGCAATGCGGAAAAGGGGAAGGCCTTTCGACACGGCGGTGCGGATGTAATCTTGCTGAAGAACTTCGACCATGTTGGAGCGGGTCAGTCGCGCAATAAAGGCTGTCGGCATTGCTGCAAGAGCCAAAGTCGGCAGAATAGTGTGCTCGAAGCCGCCCCAACGGGCGACGGGAACCCAGTGAAATTTAACGGCAAAAAGGTATTGCAGAAGGCTCGAAAGGACAAAATTCGGAACCGAGATAAACAGAGTGGAAATAAGCATGGCGACGTTATCTTGCCATTGCGTCCTTTTTAGGGCCGCCCATGTTCCTAGCAATATCCCAGAGGGGACCGCGAGAACCAAAGCCTGTATTCCGAGAAGCATTGAAATGGGCAAACCTTCCAGGATAAATTGCCTGACGGGGCGCCCGTGGTAGGCGATTGAAACTCCGAAATCGAAGGTAAGAATTCCTTTTAAATATTTAATATACTGAACCCAAAGGGGCTGATCGAGGCCGTAATAGGCATACAGTGAGCGCAAGACCTCTTCTGGAATAACGCGATCGCCGATAAAGGGGTCTCCGGGTACGGCGTGCATAAGAAAAAAGGTTCCGGTGATGACACACCAGAGGGAGAGAAAAAGAATAAAAATTTTTTTTAAAAAGTAATGCACTTCGCTAATATGTTATGTTTTGCAACCTATCGAGCAATCATTTATAATCGATACCGCTCATTTGATGATAGAGGCTTCAGTGCTTGATAGAAAAATTCTTTTCGAAAATAAATTCCATTTCACTTCGCTTGGCTGTGCGCGAAATCTAGTCGACAGCGAAGTGATGATCGGCCTTCTTCTGAAGGCGGGATACGAGCCCGTCTCGAAGATGGAAGAGGCCGATTTTCTCGTTGTGAACACCTGCGGTTTTCTGCAAAGTTCCCGGCAAGAGGGGATCGATACAGTCCGTGAAATGTTCAATGTCAAAAAGACTCATGCAAAAGTGATCATTGCTGGATGTATGGTCCAAAAACATGGCGCCGAGCTGAAGGCCGAATTTCCTGAGATCCACTACATGCTCGGCTCAGGTGATGTGGAAAAAATCATCGATGCTGTGAAGGCGCAAGAGAATGGCGAAGCGATCACTTCTGCAAAGAGTTATTTGGAATGGGGCGAGGTTCCTCGCACGCTTTCGACTCCAAAGCATTACGCTTATTTAAAGATCGCCGAAGGGTGTAAAAAGCGCTGCGCTTTTTGCATCATCCCGACGATCAAAGGGGCTTTAAAGAGCAAGTCGGAAGAACAAGTAATCAAAGAATTCAATGCTCTTTTGTCGCAAGGAGTATTCGAGGTAATTCTCATTGCGCAGGATCTCGGCGATTTTGGAAAGGATCGATTGGAAAAAGGAGCACTAGCAAAGCTGCTTCAAGCGATTTTAAAAGATCCTCGTCCGTTCTGGCTCAGGCTCTTGTATCTCTACCCAGATGAAATCGACGACGAGCTGATCAGTGTCATGAAGAGCGATCCACGCCTTTGCCCTTATCTCGATATGCCGATCCAACATATCAACAACCGAGTCTTAAAGTCGATGCACCGAGCGACCTCTAAAGAGCAGATCCTCGGTATTATTGCTCGTCTTCGAAAGGAGATCCCCGATGTTTTGATCCGCACGAGTCTCATGGTCGGATTTCCAGGAGAAACGGAAGAAGAGTTTGAAGAACTGGTCGATTTCGTCCAGAAAACCCCGCTTGACCACGTTGGAATTTTCAAATTCTCGCTTGAAAAAGAGGCCTATGCAGCCAAACTCGGAGGCCAGATTTCCGAAGAAGTGAAGCAGGCTCGCTTTGAAAAGTTAGCGAAAGTCCAAATAAAAGTCGTAAAAAGAAGAGCAAAACGGATGATCGGGCGTAAGATTGCGGCAATCGTGGAAGGATTTCATCCCGAATCGGAGTATCTCCTCCGCGCGCGCCACGCCGGCCAATGCCCCGAGATCGATGGTCAGATCATCATTAACGACGGCCGAAAAGTGACTGAGTTTGGCAAGCTCTACAACGTAGAAATCACCGATGTCGCTGATTACGATCTCATTGGGCGCGTATTAGGCCCTGTACAGGAAGCGAAGGAATGGAAGAAGAAAAGCAAGTTAAATTGCATCTAAAGAAAGGGAAAGAGCGACCGATTCTGCAGCATCACCACTGGATCTATTCCGGGGCAATTGCAGAACAGAAAGGAGAAGGTCTTTTCGCGGAAGTCTTTTCCCATAATGGGACAAGGCTGGGGGTGGCAATGCTCAATTCCGGGCGTTCGATTGCG
>CAZFWE010000132.1:0-5258 GCA_964522685.1 uncultured bacterium
CCTGGCTCGAGGCCCTTGGTCGACCCGGGATGGATTTCTTCAGCTTGAGATTTTCTTAGGAGGCGGCTCATGCCATAATTTTTAAAGCCCCAGAGATCGCTGTACTGATGAAGCGGGGTTTCAGATTTTGGAGCAATCATTTCGCCGGAAATCGTGCCGATCGAATTGACGTTTAATTTGGCCACAGGCTCATTCATTTGGTAGAAAACAGCCGTTGGAAATAACCCTTGCGAGTTATGGATTGGAGTTTCGACTTTTCCTTCAAACCGGATAAAGGGGATGTGTTCGAGATTTTTGAAGTAGGATGGATTGCGCAACTCTTTGAGGTTTCTGCCTCTTGCGTCAATTCCATAGATTTCGCCGCCATAAAAATAGAGCGTGTCGCCGGGTTTTCCGATCAGGCGCTTAATGTACTGTTTTTTACCGGGAATGATGTAAAAATGCATCGTGTCGTCATCGGGCATATCCATGTTTTCTCCGGTGAAAACGACAATGGAGCCTCGCTGGACAAGCGATGGATTGAAGTAAAAATGGCCAGAGCGAAGCGGAGTGTTTATACCGTAATCGGTTTTCGAAACGACCAGATAATCTCCCTCTTTTAAGGTCGGCCGCATTGAACCGGTCGGTATGGAATAAAATTCAAACCACATCTGACGAATGGCGATCGCAACGAGAAGGGCAAATCCGATCGCGCCAATAAAATCGCGCGTCCAGTCCCAAATAGATCTCGGCATAATGCGCAATGCCACTTCTTCTAATTGCTTGGCTGTTCGCTCGGCGATATCAGGCTTTTTTTGCACAATGGCTGACTGCAGCATAATCAAAAGCGATTGGATCCGCTCTTTATTTGCCGCATCAAGTGTGTTTTTCTTTTGGCGGTAGAGACGCGCGGATTTTTTCAAGACTTTCTTTGTCTTGCTGATCGTGTAAATGGAGCTGAGCTTCTGCTTAAGTTTCATCGAAGTAGATTTTAAAAGATGGAAAAGCTTGAAAGCAAGAGATTTTTCGCAGATCCTAAGGGATCCAGGTAAAAGTTTTTTGAAATTCAGTGTAAGAAGAGTTATGGCCTGTAGGGACAATCAGCCAGGTGTATTTGTGGTTCGGCTGGAGAACTTGCGCCAGCTCTTCTAGCTCGACTTGAAGGGTCAAAGTTTCTCCCTCTCCGGGCACCATCAAATGTGTGACAAGATGGATCTGTTTTTCGCGGCTGGTGACATCGACGGCGAATAATTCGAAGGATTTATAATATTTCGGGCTTTTAATCGAGAATCGAAGCCCGCTTTTCGATTTCACCGGAGCACTGAGAAATTCAGGCGCGCGCCGCGGCATCGAGCGATACGGGGATAGCGGTAATTTATGGCCTGAGTCGATAGCGCGTAGTGATGCAGTGATATTGCCGGTATCGACTTGGATCCAGCAGGGGAGGGGAGATTTTACTTCGTGGTCGAAGTATAGGGAAACGGTTTTTCCGGCAAGTTCAGAGTTGTCTTGGGGCCATACGGCTTCGAATGCGTGGAAGGTCGCGTTTTCGATTTTTTCTCCATTGATGAAAAGGGGGGGAGTCCAAATTTGGCGGTGATCGACCTCGTCCTGTGGAGGAGATCCAATGCGTCGGAGGTTTTGAGAGGGGATCGGAGTTACTGGCAGATGGAGCAAGGTCGCGAGAAAACTATCCTGTGGTGATTGGGAGAGCCAAGCGCTGCGGCTGAAAGAGTAGCATTCGAGCACTTGCTTATTCTGGAGATCGATTTCAATCATTGACCACGAAGTGTGTCCGGGGGCTTTGGCTTGGATCCATTCCGCCCACGAATTGGGCTTTTTCTTCATTGCAGGGGTGCTGATCTCTTCGAGAATCATCGAATGTTCGGAAATCGAGCGGATGGCCAGCAAGGTGATAGTTTTATTGGCTTCGAACACGATAAAATCTCCGCTTTTCGCTTTCTCTAGCCGTTCTCGGAGAGGGAATTGGCCAGAAGGAAGGGGCGCAGCAATGCATGTCGAGGCGAGTAAAGAGAGGGATAGGAGCCATTTGATCATACTGCCATCATAAAAGAAGGTCGTTTATACTTCTACTAGTACACCGTTTCAATGACAGGTAAAAATTTTTATTTACAGTGATGGATTGCCCCGATATACCTATAACTTATGAACGGAATAAGGAAATTCTTCTTTACTACGATGGCCTTTTTTTTTCTTCTGTGGGGAATTTCTGCGGTTTCTGCCGAGAAGCTGCCGCCGACCGTACAAAGCCAAATCGCTGAAATCGATGATCAGATCCGGGATTTGGAAGATATCAAAAGAGGATATGAGTCGAGAGCTCTTCGCCATGACGACCAGGCCCTCAGGCTTCAATTCAACCAAGAGTGGAACTTGGAGGTGAGAAGGCATTTGGAATTGGCCGATGAAAACAGAGAGAAAGCTGCGATCGTCCAAAAGGAGATCGACCACTTGAAAGAAAAACGGAAGCAATTGATCGAGCGATATGGAGCCCCGGATTTTGAAGATCTCTGATGCACTAATCTACAATCAATCTCTTGCCCTGTTGACCGATTTTTATCAATTGACGATGGTCTACGGCTATTGGAAATCGGGGCTCGCCCATCAGCAGGCGGTTTTCCATCTCAATTTTCGGAAAAGTCCATTCAATGGTGGGTATGCAATTAGCGCAGGACTGGAGACGGCCATCGAATTTATTCGCGCGTTCCATTTTTCCTCCACGGATCTCGATTATTTGGCTCAGCTTCCAGATCCATATGGCAAGCCGTTGTTTGAAAAGGGGTTTTTGAAGTTTTTGTCTGAATTCGAATTTTCTTGCGACATCGATGCGATGCCAGAAGGATCGCTCGTTTTTCCCTATGAGCCGATGATCCGAGTAAAGGGGCCGATTTGGCAGGCGCAGCTTTTGGAAAGCCCGATGTTGAACATTTTGAATTTTCAAACGTTGATTGCGACAAAGGCTTCGCGCATTTGTCTGGCGGCGCATCCAGATCCTGTGATTGAGTTTGGCGTGCGGAGGGCGCAGGGGATTGACGGAGCAATCTCGGCGAGCCGCGCGGCGTTCATCGGTGGCTGCGAAGGGACTTCGGATGTGATTGCGGGTAAGCTTTTTGGTATTCCAGTTCGAGGAACTCACGCTCATAGTTGGGTGATGGCATTTGACGATGAAAAGGCGTCTTTCGAAATGTTTGCCAAGGTGATGCCGAAGGGCTGTGTGATGCTGATCGATACCTACGATTCGACCGAAGGAGTTAAGAAGGCGATCCAGGTGGCTCGTGAGTTGAAGCCGAAAGGGTTTGAGCTGTCGGGAGTTCGTCTCGATTCGGGCGATCTGGCTGCTTTGAGCATCGAGATTCGAAAAATATTGGACAAAGAAGGGTTTGCCGAAACAGCGATCATGGCGAGCAATGAACTCGATGAATACCTCATTCGAGATCTGAAGCAACAGGGGGCCAAGATTACGATTTGGGGCGTCGGAACGCATCTCGTGACAGGAAAGGATCAGCCGGCGCTCGATGGCGTCTACAAATTGTCAGCGATTCAAGGCGCAAATAAAAAATGGCAATACCGGCTTAAACTTTCTGAACAGATGGCGAAAGTCACAAATCCGGGGATTTTACAAGTTCGCAGGCAGTTCAACGGTAAGTATTATACGGCCGACGTCATTTACGATGAACTTTTAGGTATTTCAGACCCTTGCACATCGGTTCATTTTTCCGATCCGAATAAGACGGAAACGCTTTCAATGGCCGAGTCCGCAGACGTTCTCATTCCGATTTTTCGTGGCGGCAAAAAGATCTATGAGTCGCCTTCGATTCAGAGGATCCAAGCGAAAACTTTGGAAGAACTCTCGCGCCTTTCTCCTTCAGCCGAACGGCTTGTGAAGCCTCATATTTATCATACGGGATTGGAAAAAAATCTGTATAAAAAAAAACTGGAGATAATTCGCAAGCTAAGAGGCGCGTAATTTTTACTTGCATGAGGATCGGGATAGATGTAACATGTATCTATGTTTACCGTAACATATAAATTGAATTCTTTAGGTTCACCAGACCTTTTCCTTGTCTTCCATCGCCTTTCCGGGCGTGTATAAAATTATTTTTATTTCCAGCTATTAACAATTTTCTTAAAATTTCTTAAATTCGGATAGGCTATGTTCAATAAAACAGTGAGCGGCACGCTTCTTGTCGCAGGTACGACGATCGGTGCCGGTATGCTCGGTATTCCTCTTTTGACGGCGAAAGCCGGTTTTTTCCCTGCGATGGGAATCACGATTTTAGTCTGGCTCTTTATGCTGGCTACAGGGTTGTTGTTTCTAGAAGCAACGCTTTGGATGCACGAGGGAGCGAATGTTCTCTCGATGTCGCGCCGGTTTTTAGGCAGGACGGGGAAGCTCGCTGCGGGAGGAATGTTCTTATTTCTCTATTATTGCCTCATGGTCGCTTATTTTGCGGCTGGCGCTCCGATCTTCATGAGTTTTTTGCAGCAAGTGTTCGGCTTGGCTCCAGAAGGCATCTTCGGCTATTTAGCCTACGGCCTTTTATTCGGCGGGATTGTCGCTTTTGGCATGAAGGCCGTGGATCGGATCAATTACCTTCTTATGACTGCGCTATTCATCTCTTATTTTGCTCTCGTAGGAACCGGAGCGGAGTTGGTATCTGCCCAGAGGTTTCAGGAGAACAACTGGGGAGCAATGATCTTTGCAGCTCCCGTTCTTTTCTCCTCTTTCGGGTTCCACAATGTGATTCCGTCTCTGGTTACCTATTTCAATCGCGACGTGCGGGTTCTTCGTAAGTCGATCTTCTTCGGCACGTTGATCCCTCTGATTATTTTTCTCGTCTGGCAGTGGCTGATCATCGGCGCTGTTCCCGAAAGCGCGATTCAAGACGCGCTCATCAAAGGTCAGCCTGCAACCGCCGCGTTACAAACATTGGTCGGCAGTCCGTGGGTCATGAAGTTAGGTCAGTTTTTCGCCTTCTTCGCATTGATCACATCGATGTTGGGCGTTGCTTTTTCGATGGTGGATTTCTTAGCTGATGGGCTTAAAATACAACGGACAGGCAAACAAAGAGTTCTTCTTAGTTTTATCGTCTTTCTGCCACCATTTATCCTGACGATTCTAGATCCAGCAGTTTTTGTCACAGCTCTCGGATTTGCAGGCGGTTTTGGCGAAGCATTTCTCAACGGCTTGATCCCGGTCATGCTCGTTTGGGTAGGCAGGTATGGTCGACAAATCGGCGGACGGGAGCAGATTCCTGGAG
>CAZFWE010000133.1:0-5236 GCA_964522685.1 uncultured bacterium
GATTGGATGTTTCTGAACGCCAAAGGATAAGAAAAATTCGCATCAGAAGCAGAGATATCACCGTTGACCGTCGTCGCAGTCGTACTAGTATTCGTAAATTCCGCGGCCGCAGTGAGCTGCATTGGGCCGTTGTACGCCATACCACCTGTTGAAACAGCCTGGTTACCACCAATATTGATCTGGGTTGCCGGACCATTGACCGCAATTTGAGCAAGTGGCGTAAGACTTCCGACCTCGGCGAATGAAACAGTCCCCGTCGAGGAGATCGTCAAATCAAAGGCTCCATCAACTGAATTATGGAAAGCCACGTTTCCTTCGCCAGCAGTAACCATCGTTGAGGAGGCGAGGCTCACTGGGCTGAAAAACGATGCGGAAGAGGTATTCATACTATTGAGATTTACAGTCCCTCCACCCGATTCGCTAAAAAGTCCCGCGTTGATGGCGCCGGCAAGCGTCAGATCTCCAGCATGAGTAAAGGTCGAGGTGTTCGAGGTAAATCCCCCGTTCAACGAGATGGTTCCCGCATTGAAATGGATTGCTTCAACATTGATCAGGCTCGCAACAGAAGCCGTTATGGTGTTTGCATCCTGAATGGTCAAGTTCGTTAAATCGGAAATGGCCTTTGTAAAGGAGATCGTCTGAGCTCCTGCATTCAGAGTGAGTGCATGCGCTCCGCTCACAGATCCGAGTACAATATTCGCTCCCAGAGAGTTGCGCGTGCTAATCGTCGCATCGCCATCGAGAGCTACCAAGACTTCGGAAAGATCGACTGCGCCATTGTTCGTGAAGATATCGCTCTTTAAAGAGAGAGTGCTTGTAGGGCTCGCAGTAATGGTGAGCCCCGCAATCGGCGTTGTCCTGCCGATTGCTCCGCCGAAAGAGATCTGATTGCCAGTGCCTTCTGCATTCAATGTAAGGAGATAGTCTCCATCGATTGTGCTGCCGAAAGAGATCGACGAGTTTCCTCCATTCAATGTATGGAAGCTTGTAGCGCCTTTCAATACGACAGCTCCCGGAATATCAATGAAGGCAAGAGGCACCTTATCTCCAATAGCACCCCCAAACACAGTCGGCCCAGTCCCTGCGTTGACCATGAGAGATTGTCTTCCGAACTCCGTTCCATCAATCGAGCTGCCGAACGAGATGGCGCCGTTATTGGAATGGATCATCATCGTCTTGCCAGAGAGAACAACAGCCGCATTGATAGCGGCAGAGGATGCGTTGATCGCTTCCCCCGCAAGGATAACCGCTTGCGAAGAGATCAAACGCAGCTCTCCTATCGGCACCTCTTTTCCGATATTCCCGTTGAAGTTCATCGCTCCAGAGCCGGTGCTGATCGTCAGATCTTGCGCGTAGGGGGCGAGCCCGTCGATCGCACCAAATGTAACGGCTCCATTATTCGTAGCGATCAAGACCGATCCGACTAGTTGCGTTGGAGCCGCTATTGTCACAGGCGCCGCTTCCATCGCAGTCGTGATATCGCCATTTAAAGAGATTGCATTCGATGCACAATAGTTGACGCCGCCAGCTCCATTCACCTTGAGAGAGCGGCTCTGCGTCACGGTGTTGCTAGCAGTGACCAAAATTTCTGAAAGAGGCGTAATGCTACCGACAGCGCCCCCCAAAGTCACCGTTCCCGCCGTCATCGTCAAAGGAAAAGCGCCGTCTACGGTATCGAAGAATGCGATATTACCAGTTCCTCTACTCGTATCAATCGTTGTAGCAGCACGCAAAACGACCGGGCCCGTCACGCTTAGGTTTCCTCCCGAGGTGGTTTGAATGGTGGGCAAAGCCATCGAGCCAATATTGTTCTCAGCCGTCGCTATATAACTGATATCGCCCGATGTACAAACCTGGTTCGTCTGGGTGATGACCGATCCTGTAGCAGTCAGGCTAATCAAAGCCGTTTCGATTCCAACCGGTCCATTCAAGAAGATTTGGCCACTGCCTGCCGCCATCAGAACTTCCTGGGCACCATCGAGCGCGCTGGAGAAAGTGATATTGCCGATATTTTCCCCATTGACTGTGGAGAATGAGATCCTTCCCGTATTGACCGTTGCAACAGGAGTTACCAGGATATTATTCGCTGTCACATCCGCGCTAAATAGGGCGCGTACAGAGGACTCTACACGGAACGTATCGAGCGGATTTACCTGTCCGATGCTACCTGTGAACCCAACCGTCCCTCCTGCGCCCGCTTTCACGATGAAGTCTTTTGGCTCTTGGCTGGAAGAGCTGTCAATCGTAGAACTAAAGTAGATGTCCGCTCCTCCTCCGATCGATGTATCAAGGAGAGCAGAACCACTAACAAACACCGGCCCGGTAAATGTCATCGTATTTGCAGTCGCCCCGCCCGTTATCATATCCGACTGGATGGTGATGCTGTTGCCTGTGATTGCGAGTTTTCCGACGGGCGCCTTTGCGCCAACCGCGCTGTTGAATAAAACACTGCCGACAGTCGATGTAACTGTAAGATTAGAGGCCCCATCGACTGAATTATGGAAAGCCACGTTTCCTTCACCAGCAGTAACCATCGTTGAGGAGGCGAGGCTCACTGGGCTGAAAAACGATGCGGAAGAGGTATTCATACTATTGAGATTTACAGTCCCTCCACCCGATTCGCTAAAAAGTCCCGCGTTGATGGCGCCGGCAAGCGTCAGATCTCCAGCATGAGTAAAGGTCGAGGTGTTCGAGGTAAATCCCCCGTTCAACGAGATGGTTCCCGCATTGAAATGGATTGCTTCAACATTGATCAGGCTCGCAACAGAAGCCGTTATGGTGTTTGCATCCTGAATGGTCAAGTTCGTTAAATCGGAAATGGCCTTTGTAAAGGAGATCGTCTGAGCTCCTGCATTCAGAGTGAGTGCATGCGCTCCGCTCACAGATCCGAGTACAATATTCGCTCCCAGAGAGTTGCGCGTGCTAATCGTCGCATCGCCATCGAGAGCTACCAAGACTTCGGAAAGATCGACTGCGCCATTGTTCGTGAAGATATCGCTCTTTAAAGAGAGAGTGCTTGTAGGGCTCGCAGTAATGGTGAGCCCCGCAATCGGCGTTGTCCTGCCGATTGCTCCGCCGAAAGAGATCTGATTGCCAGTGCCTTCTGCATTCAATGTAAGGAGATAGTCTCCATCGATTGTGCTGCCGAAAGAGATCGACGAGTTTCCTCCATTCAATGTATGGAAGCTTGTAGCGCCTTTCAATACGACAGCTCCCGGAATATCAATGAAGGCAAGAGGCACCTTATCTCCAATAGCACCCCCAAACACAGTCGGCCCAGTCCCTGCGTTGACCATGAGAGATTGTCTTCCGAACTCCGTTCCATCAATCGAGCTGCCGAACGAGATGGCGCCGTTATTGGAATGGATCATCATCGTCTTGCCAGAGAGAACAACAGCCGCATTGATAGCGGCAGAGGATGCGTTGATCGCTTCCCCCGCAAGGATAACCGCTTGCGAAGAGATCAAACGCAGCTCTCCTATCGGCACCTCTTTTCCGATATTCCCGTTGAAGTTCATCGCTCCAGAGCCGGTGCTGATCGTCAGATCTTGCGCGTAGGGGGCGAGCCCGTCGATCGCACCAAATGTAACGGCTCCATTATTCGTAGCGATCAAGACCGATCCGACTAGTTGCGTTGGAGCCGCTATTGTCACAGGCGCCGCTTCCATCGCAGTCGTGATATCGCCATTTAAAGAGATTGCATTCGATGCACAATAGTTGACGCCGCCAGCTCCATTCACCTTGAGAGAGCGGCTCTGCGTCACGGTGTTGCTAGCAGTGACCAAAATTTCTGAAAGAGGCGTAATGCTACCGACAGCGCCCCCCAAAGTCACCGTTCCCGCCGTCATCGTCAAAGGAAAAGCGCCGTCTACGGTATCGAAGAATGCGATATTACCAGTTCCTCTACTCGTATCAATCGTTGTAGCAGCACGCAAAACGACCGGGCCCGTCACGCTTAGGTTTCCTCCCGAGGTGGTTTGAATGGTGGGCAAAGCCATCGAGCCAATATTGTTCTCAGCCGTCGCTATATAACTGATATCGCCCGATGTACAAACCTGGTTCGTCTGGGTGATGACCGATCCTGTAGCAGTCAGGCTAATCAAAGCCGTTTCGATTCCAACCGGTCCATTCAAGAAGATTTGGCCACTGCCTGCCGCCATCAGAACTTCCTGGGCACCATCGAGCGCGCTGGAGAAAGTGATATTGCCGATATTTTCCCCATTGACTGTGGAGAATGAGATCCTTCCCGTATTGACCGTTGCAACAGGAGTTACCAGGATATTATTCGCTGTCACATCCGCGCTAAATAGGGCGCGTACAGAGGACTCTACACGGAACGTATCGAGCGGATTTACCTGTCCGATGCTACCTGTGAACCCAACCGTCCCTCCTGCGCCCGCTTTCACGATGAAGTCTTTTGGCTCTTGGCTGGAAGAGCTGTCAATCGTAGAACTAAAGTAGATGTCCGCTCCTCCTCCGATCGATGTATCAAGGAGAGCAGAACCACTAACAAACACCGGCCCGGTAAATGTCATCGTATTCTTAATTGCTCCGGCAGTCGTCATATTTGAATGGATCTTGATCCCACTACCTGTAATTGCAAGCATTCCGACGGGCGCCTTTACGCCAACCGCCCCGTTGAATAAAACGCTGCCGACAGTCGATGTAACTGTAAGATTTGCGGCGCCGTCGACCGTGCTATTAAAAGAGACTTGACCTGTTCCGCCGCCGATGATCCTAGCCGTGTCGGCCAATAGGCTTACAGGCCCATTGAATGCGATTGCCGCGGGACCGCTTCCTGTTGAAATCATCGAGGCCCCAAGGCCGATCGTCTGAGGAAACGGAACTCCAAGGGTAATGCTGCCCGATCCAGTCGTATTCACGCTACTATTCGCTTCGATCTGGATTCCGTTGCCTATGTTGAGATCGTTCCCCGCTGTCCCGTTGATCGAAATATTCCCATCAGCTGCAGTCACTCTTCCACTATTGATATAGACCCCGTAGTTCCCTATTCCTGAGGGACCTCCGCCACCGCTGCCGATCAGTGTCATCATCCCGCTGCCCCCAATCTGAATCGCACCGCCATGATCGACAACAATTCCGCATTCAAAACTTCCTTGACCCATGCTTCCCGCTTGCACATGAATTGCAGTGGTCGCATCTCCTCCAAAAAGGCCATTCGCTGTTTCTATAAAAAGGCCAAAGTTTCCAGTTGTTGCGGAAGTTCCGATTCCAG
>CAZFWE010000134.1:0-5213 GCA_964522685.1 uncultured bacterium
GTGCTTATAAGTTTTTCCCAGGAGCAGGTGCCGGACACTTTGTTAAGATGGTTCACCTAAAATAATCGCGAGATAGGTGAAAGAAGTGAGGGAGCCATTCGCCTTAGAAACCATTTTCGACTCTACGAGCTCGGGAATAATCCCATATTTGGAAGGGCCGAAGAGAGCGCTTTGCGCGGCCATAAAGAAGAGAGCTGTATAGGCTCCGATTTCCGACTCGTAAATAACGGCGGCAAGACCAAAAAGCATGATGAGGAGTTCTAAAATCTTGGTATAAACGATGATCGTCCTTTTGCTTAAGCGGTCTGCAAGGATGCCGGAACTTGAGGAAAATAGAAGGAACGGAATGACAAAGATTGCCCCGGCAAGCGATAGAATCGTATTTGCGGCGGCAGGGCCTTTGACGTTGATCAGAAGATAGATAACCAGAAGCTTGAAGACATTGTCATTGAGAGCTCCTAGAAATTGCGTCGCGTTCAATAAACGGAAGGAACGGGAATCATATCTTGGAAATTGATTCAAGCAAGGACTCTTGTGGCTGTCATACTTTTAGCGTACCGTTTCTCGAAGAGATTTTTCAATAAGAACCTATCTCACTACTATTTTTCGTGGATTTTCGGGATTGATTTGCCGTCTCGAATTTTGCCATAATTGTGGGGGAAACTGCCTTTTTTATGAATGAACGTTTTTTCTTTTCCAGCCACTCATTAACGAGTTTAGCAGCTGAACTTTCTCGCCAACTGTTGACCGATCCCGTCTGTCTATTTTCCCCTACTTTGATTGTGCTGCCGCAAGGGGGGATGAAAGAATGGCTCCAAATAGAGCTCTGCCGGAATGGGGAAAATAAATCGATTTTAGGCCTTGAATTCGCGAGTTGGGAATCCGCGCTTTTGAAGTTAGCTGGACCTCTCCCAATCCCAACCCGAGCTGAACTGCTAGCTGCAATTTGGCAGAAATTGGAAAAGAAGAAATTAGATCTTGCGGAACATTTGGCGACTCTTTTTTTGGAATATACTCGCTCTGCCTTTCCAAAAGAGGTCTCGGAGGAAGCTCTTTGGCAAAAAACGTTGTTCGAAGAAATTTTTCAAATGCATTCTTGGCAGACGCTTCCAGAAGCTTTGGGCAAAGCGACTTTTCGCGATCTTGGGCCTGTCTATCTTTTCGGGATCGATCATTTGCCGACAGCTGCTCATCGGTTTTTTCTGCAATACCGGAAGCTCAATGTGTTTCGCTTTTCGCCTACTTCGATGTTTTGGGAAGATCTCCGTTCTTCGGACGGTGTTCAGCCGCTTCTTTCGAATTGGGGATCTCTCGGACGAAAAATGCTCGTCGATGCTGCAGCATTTCCATCGCAAGAGGATGAGGATTACGGCATAGAGATCGATGAGCCGACAACGCTGCAGCAACTAAAAGTTGATTTTCTTCTGTTGGAAAAACAAGAATTTACCTCGGGGGATCGATCGATCCGGTGTCTTAAGACGGGCCTATCAAAGCTTCAAGAAGTTCAAATTCTTCGACGAGAGATCGCGGCGCTTTTTGCTGAAGGAGTCCTTTTATCGGAGATACGGGTCTATGCTCCCGATATAGAGGCCTATGCCCCGCTGGTGGAGTTTTGTTTTGACGAATCGATTCCCCACCGGATTACAGGAGTGGATTTTTGTCGACAGAGTCCTTTTTATCAGGCCATTGTCCGTCTTTTCCACTGCGTAAAAGGTCGATGGGAGGTCGATGAGGTCCTGACTCTTTTCGAAAAAAGCGCTTTTTATCGGAAAGCGAATTGGCAGAAAGAGGAAGTGAAAAAGTTTCAGGAGTGGATCCGGCGGGCAAAGATCCGTTGGGGGCTCGACGCGGAACATCGGCGTGAAACAGCGGAGATCGAGGGCTCTTATCGGGAAATTGGATCGTGGAAAGGGGGATTTATCTCTATTTTCGATTCTTGGATTTTTTTGCAGCCGGAAAAAGAAGAGACGATGAGTTGGTTGGAAGCTGATTTATTCCAGAATTTTTATCAGATGTTCGATTCTCTCCGCCAGACTCTTCTTTCGTGGAGGAAAGAGAGGAGTCTTTCTGAGTGGGCTGATGAGATTGAAAAATTTGTCCGTTCGACACTTTTTTTAGATGAGAGTTCTGAAGCGGACCGCGCAGCGGGGCGCTCTTTTTCTTTATTCATCGATCTTTTGCGGAAAACCGGGATTCAATTTCCGAAAGAGCTGTTCCCCTTTTCTTTGGTCGAAACGTATTTTTCCTCCTTTTCATCGGGGGAAGAGGGAGGATCTCTGTTACATGCTGTCCGGTTTGCTTCTTTAGAGCCGGGTTCTATTTTACCAGCGCGGGTGCTGTTCATTTTGGGAATGGATGAAGAGAGCTTCCCGCGAAACTCTTACTCCTCTTCGATTCGACTCTTGCCTCTGCAGCCAAGCGCTTCGGAACTCGACCGATATCTTTTTCTACAGGCGATTTTCGCAGCCAAAGAACAGCTTGTTTTTTCTTATTCACACCGATCGAAAGAGGATGGAAAAAGCGTAAGTCCCTCTCTTCTGATCCAAGAGCTTTTCAGCTACATCGGTTCTGGCTTTGAAACTCCAGCGATCAGAGAGCCTGTTTCTAAAGAAGCTTCTTTCTTGGCCAATACGGACAAGCTTCCCGAACTTGCTTTAGCTCCTGCGGCTGTTTCGATCCAGGAACTCACTCGTTTTTTCAAAAATCCGTTTCAACACTATCTGAAGACTCTTGGCATTTCCTTGAAAGAGCAGCCAGACTCTCTGTGGGAGGATTTTACGCTTTCCTCGTTAGCTCGCCATTTGATTCTTCGCAAGAGCTTGACCGGTGATCCCCCGACGGACCTTCCTTCAGGACTTTTTGGCGAGGCCGCAAAAGTGAAGCTGGAGCAGGGAATCGAGGAGTTCAAAGAGTCTCTTTCTAAATGGGGCATTGCGCCTTCCTCGATCGAAACTTTAGTGTTCAAAGAGATCGCTACACCTTTAGAAGTGGTGATCGAAGGGAAGCCTGTCCTGTTAGTGGGCGAGGTGACTTTGGCGGTGCCGACCGGGGTATTGCATATGAGCCGCGATGAAATAGGTTCTTATTTGCGGAGATGGCCAGAAATATTATGTGGTTTGGTTGCAAATCAGAGTCGCCGGATTTATTCCCTTAAAACAGGCAGAATTCGAGAAGTGTCTGACCCTGCTTTAGCACTCCAAGCGGCCGTCGAGCTTTATTTGCTCTGTCAAAAGACACCGTTTTTTCTGCATCCTGAATGGGCTGACGATTTGCTTCGCAAGGACAGGGTTCCCGATGAATGCGAAGACCGGATCGTACGTTGGGTTCTGAAAAGGAGTCCTGGCTATTCCTTAGAAGCGGAAAAAGAGTTATGGAAAGAGACGCTGGGAAGGGTTTTCGCTCCTCTGACGGCTCTTTTTGAACGGAGAGCCAGTACTTCATGACAAAAATTTTTAGAGTAATTTCGACGTCAAAGCCGCTGAAATCAACGATCGCAAGTTTCAGCGTATTGAATGAATACGCAGAAACTTGCGAAGCCTGCAGTCGTCGATTTGAGCGAGCTTTCACATTCGAAATTCCATCAAAAACTTTTGTCATGAGGTACTAATGCAACGATTTGATTGTTTGGCAAAAGAGATTCCTCTTTTTGGTCCCCATTTTCTCGAGGCTTCAGCTGGTACCGGAAAAACATTTGCCGTCGAGCACATCGTCGCCCGACTTCTCTTAAGCGGGATCGAACTCGATCAGATTCTCGTAGTCACCTTTACCCGGGCGGCGACAAGAGAACTCAAGCTCCGGATTCGCTCCAATTTAGAGAGGATTCTTTTGAAAGGATCCGAGTATTTGGATTCATCCGACAAGTTAGAGAGCCTTGCCGCAGGCTTGCTTGCGTTCGATTCCAGCCAAATCTATACAATCCACGGATTCTGTTTTCGGATGTTGAAGGAATTCGCTTTTGAAATGGAGCTTCCGTTTTCGATGAAAGAATCGCTCTCTTCTGAGAGGTTAGATGCGGCTTTGCACGATTTTTTTGAAATGAAGCTCACCCAAGAGATCGTCAGCCCTGAGCAGCTTAAAAAACAAAAACGAACTATTCCCGTGGAAGATCTCGTAAGAAAATTGAAAAAAAAAGAGGAGCCGCAAACGGTAAAAATGTATCCGGAGTTGCACGCCGCTTTTCAAAAAGAGATGGTCCAAGATCTAGATCTTGGAAAGCTTCGGGAGGATTTTGAGGCACTTAAAAGTTCTTATCGAAAAAAAGACGAAAACTTCGACGCTCAGCTGAGAGCTCTCGCAGCCAAAGAATTCGGCCCTCTCATCCGCGAAAAAGGAACTCTTTTTACGTTTCTATCTCCCGAGAATAAGAAAGTAAAAACCGTTGAATCTCCTTTTCTCCATTACCCCGGCTTTTTCGATTGGGGGCGGCAGCGTCTACTGCCTTTAATTCTAAGTGCGATCCAAGAGACATTTCCTGCAATCTTAAGCGCTTGGAAGCCGATCGAACGGAAGATTTTAGCCGAAGAAGGGTCTTTCGGCCCCGATGCCCTGCTGAAGATGATGCAGGGCGCGATCCAGAAAGCTCCCTTCCGGGAAAAGGTGCAAAAAAAATATCGTGCGGTCCTCATCGATGAGTTCCAAGATACTGACCCAGTCCAGTGGTAGCTTTTTCAAACGCTCTTTCTCAATACCGAAGCGCTTTACTTAATCGGGGATCCGAAGCAATCGATCTATCGATTCCGAAAAGCGGATTTGTACACTTATCTCAGTGCGAAAGAAGCGATCGTGCCAGAGGGACATTTTTACCTCGATACGAACTTTCGCTCCTCGAAGGAGCTTATCGGAGCCTTGAATCGGTTATTTCAGAGAGAATGGCTCCGCTTGCCTCAACAAAAGCGGACGCTCCCTTATTTGCCGGTGCGCTCTGGCCTCAATCTAGCTTCGCAATTTTCCGATGGAAAAGGCGCAGTTCATTGCGTCATTTTTGAGAATGAGGAGACATTTTCGTATGTGGTTGCAGAGATTGCCCGTTTGAAGGGCGAAGTGGACTCATTCAGCTCCTTTGCCGTCCTGGTGAAAGACCGCTTCCAAGGAGCGAAGATGCAAGAAATGCTGACAGCGGTTGCCATTCCGAACATTGCCAGAAGTCATGAGCTTCTCTCCGAAAGCTTAGCTTTTGAAGCGCTTGAGGAACTCTTTGAAGCCCTCGATGATCC
>CAZFWE010000135.1:0-5211 GCA_964522685.1 uncultured bacterium
ATAATGCGAGGTACTGGCAACTCATCAGCAAAGAATTCTACAAAATACACCTCTCTCAAATAGTCATTTGGACGTTCGCATATTTTTAAGATGAGTTGTAGGCCATTGGATTGTGTGATCTTATAGACAATAGCAACCATTGCATCATCATGATCGATGCGTGAAAAGGTGGCCTCTTTAAGATTAAGGCACTGCCTATACCAATTGACAATAGTATCCATGAATCAAGGAGAAATTAATGTGTTTTGGGTCGATGCAATTTCCCATGCGCCATTATTTTTAACGAAAGTATGGGTAAAAATGCCTTTCATGGTTTCTGCTCCAGGCTTTTGGATATTAGTCACTTTCCAATAGACTTGAGTAATCACAACCTCAGGTTTTGCCTCTCGTACTTTTGTTTCAACCACTTCAAATATAGAACCTTTTAAAAAGGTCTCATGAATCTTCACATGACGAGTCTCAATTTCTTGTTTTCCAGAGAAAGCAGCCCCAAATATATTCACAAAATCTGCATCTTGAGCATAGTAGTCTCCAGACCCTTTTCCCTCACAATCATTCCATGCATGTGTAAAGTGCTCGACGATTTTATCGATCGTATTGCGATCATTAGTGTCTAGAGCAAATAGTGTAGTGAACGATAAGATAAAAAACAGAGAAAAGCTTAAGTATTTTTTCATGAGATACCCCTTAAAGTTGAATCATTTGTTAATAAATCTTTCATATATAATTCCATTTGATAGTGATGCAGAGAATGTTAGGGAGCAATAACCTATCCACAGATACATGCCTATTTTTTAATGGATT
Source organism: uncultured bacterium (assembly GCA_964522685.1). Classification (GTDB taxonomy): domain Bacteria; phylum Chlamydiota; class Chlamydiia; order Chlamydiales; family SM23-39; genus CAITMJ01. The sequence goes on from CAZFWE010000135.1 coordinate 805, forward strand.
TTTTTGCTACAACCGTAGGAAAGATATGTGCAGTGTCATAGATGATCTCAATTTCGTCGAATCCAGCCATTCGGAGCTGAGACTTTACAACTTCTTCAGATCGAAATGCTTGCCATTTACAGTCTAAAACATCAGCAAAAACAATTTTCTGTAATAGGACATCTTGCATATTTACCGTATCTAATTTCCATTCAGTTTTTAATCCAGGTGCTGGAGGTGGTGTTAAAAAACTTGTTACTAGGCATCCTCCTGGTTTAAGAGCCTCAAAGAAGCCTCGATATAATTCTGTGACTTTTGCGTCATCAGGTTCATACATAGCAAGTCCATTGCTTGTAATAAGATCAAACTCTTCATGGATATTTAAAGCCCAAGCGTTGTTTTGAGCAAATTTGCAATGATCATTTAATTTGAGCCTTTCAGCATATTGTTTAGCATAAGTAATAGATTCTGGATCAAGGTCAATGCCCATAAGAGAAACATTACATGTATTTGTAAAATCTAGATCGAGCAAGTCAGCCATCAGCCCGCAAGGAATTGAGGCTAATGATGTACCCTCATGCAATCTTTTTTGAATTTCTGTCTTAAAAATTTCAAATCGTTGCTGAGTTGCTAAAACAGTGGGGGCTTGATTTAGTAAAAAGTCTTCTAATGTGTTTAGAGGTTTGTTTTCATCGTTTAATCCAATTAATCGGCCTTTAGAGGGATGTTTGATGGCATAATCTGTCCAATATCCATTTAAGCCGCCTCGTTCCAATAAAAATCTTCCTAAGCCAAAATCAGCAAGGAGATCGATTAGCTCTAATTGTTTTTCGACTGAGACATAAGGAAGATTTTGTCGATTTTTTACTTTGTCGACAATGCTATCGATGGCAGCTTGCAGAGACTTGTTACGTTGTTCGTGAGACAAATTTTTATTGTTAGTTGTATCAACTGAGTGCAAAACTGTTGTAGAAGCCATCATTAAAACGCCTGTTATAAATTTAATAATCATTGTTTTCCTTTGGCGGTAAACTTTAAGATAATCATAGGGTGTGGGTTGGGATCTGGGACTGTTTTAAGTGTTTTTTCAAATTGACCATGTGAATAGTGACTGACAATCTTGTCCCAAAATTTTATTGCTGCTGTATTTTCTGGTATTTGAGAAGTCTCCCATATGCCAGGAAACTGGTTAAAGACTTGCTCTGCTACATAGCATCCAACGCCTTTTCCTTGAAATTTGGAAACAATGAAAAATTCACCAATGTTCCAATCTACATCGGGCGTGCTCCCTACTTTGTTGATCAATACAAATCCAGCTAGCTCCTCATCTACTTTTACTAAAAAAGCATGTCTATCTGGCTTTTCGCAATAAGAGCTAAGATCAATGCATTCAAAAAGACCATTAGAAGGGACTTCCCAAGATGGCAAAAAACCGCAATATCTTGACATTTCATAAACGTAAAAGCGACCCAGATTTTGGATGGTATTCTTATCTTCCTGAGCAGCTTTGGATAAGGTAATCTTCATTTTTTTCCTGGAAAGTTCTTTGCCATTAACGCTGTTGGTTAATGATCTGATTTTCTCAAACATAGGCTCTTTTGCTTTCCGATATCGTTCGCCTTCATGATTCGCTTCAAGTGCAGCTTGCTCTTTCAATTTCGCATATTCTTGGAGCTCTTCTGGATGATGCCTAAGATAATCTCTAAAGCCAATAAACTCTTTCCATTCGTTATTTTCAGGGTAGGTTAAATGGATATGATACCTTCTGCTTTCTTCTTCTGGGTCAGGTAAATAGATAATAAAATAGAGGCGATCTGGAGTGCTAAACGTAGGCCTGTACTCATATCCTAAATCTTGAAGTTGCTTGGAAGTCGACTCCATACTGGTTTTATTGGTAGCGATGGCAATATCAATGATTCCTTTGCCTCCTAAGCCTGGAACTGCTGTACTCCCAATGTGCTCTATTTGTAGAGCTGTTTTTACATAAGCTAGAATCCGTTGTTTCTCTTTTTCAAAGAGCTCAGGGAAAATTTTGCTGTAAGGTTTAAAGACATACTTTTTCATGGCGTATCTGCTAGTTGTTGCCATTCACTTGCTGCTAAGCGATATAAAACATGCCTTTCCAGGAGATGACCCTTTGGAACCTTGGGATGATCAAAATCATCTTTTGGATCTCGATGCATTCCCAATTTTTCCATCACATGGCGTGAGCGCATATTATCTACAACAGTGAATGATACAATTTCATGCAGTTTGATTACTTGAAATCCAAAATCAAGAGCAGCTTTAGCACCCTCAGTGGCATATCCTTTACCCCAAAAATTATGAGCCAGACGCCACCCTATTTCTACAGCAGGAGTAAAAGGAGCAGAAAAAAGCACATGGGCTAACCCAATCATGCCAATAAAATCAGCTACTCCAGGTACTTCAACTGCCCAAAAACCCCATCCCTGTTCTTTCATTTTGTTCTGGATAAGCATTGCAAGTTCATTGCTTTTTTGCTGAGATAACGGACCAATCAAACATTCCATAACTCGTGGATCAGCATTTAGCTGGGCAAAGGATTCCAAGTCTTCCTCTCGCCATGGACGCAAAATCAATCTTTGTGTTTTTAGAGTGGTCATAAACTAATTCTAAGGGTTAAGTAGGGACAGTTTACTAGTATTTTCGAGAGAAATCAAGCAATCAAAGCAATTTTTTTGCTGTAAGGATTTATTTGACAATAATCGTATTGACCCTCACGTATACGTCATTCCTTATAATGGGCGCATCCTTTAAAATCAAAGGGATATTAGAGGATGAGGAAATCGATGGCTTATACAGTTAAAAAACTAAGTGAACTCTCTGGAGTGACAATACGCACCCTTCATTTCTACGAGGAAATCGGCCTGCTAAAACCAGCTTATCACGGTTCTAATGGCTACCGATACTATGAAGAAAAAGAGCTGATGCAGCTTCAGCAGATCCTCTTTTTTAAAGAGCTGGGCTTTTCGTTGAAACAGATCCAAAAAGTTCTGGGACGAGATGACTTTAATCAGCTTTCGGCCCTCTATTCTCACAGAAAATCTTTGAATCAACAATGGGAGAAAATAGGGCAACTGCTTAAGACCATCGATAAAACGATCAAACACCTAAAAGGAAAGAAAAAAATGAAAGACAAAGAGATTTTCGATGGTTTTAATATCACCCTCGTGAAAAAAGCAAAAGAAGGGACGTCCTATTTTGCAGCTGAAGAAATCGTTGGGAAAAGCGTTAAAAATCCAACAAAGAATGTTCAAGATGTTGAAAAAAAGGGGAAAGCGTTCTATGAAAAGACTACCGATGGAATTCCGTTTTTCTCCAGCAAGAGAAAGGTTTGGCCAGAACTGGAATCGAACCAGCGACACAAGGATTTTCAGTCCTCCCAGGTCATTGCCATCCCTTGCCTTTGGTTGCCTCAAATCAACCAAGACAGCTCAAGTCTACAGGAGAATTTCAATTTTTTCAAAGATTTGTCGGTGATCAAAGGTGAACGGTGGGAACCTTCGGCAATCGACAACTACGGCTATATTACGGCATAAAAAGAACTTTTAAGGAGGTGCGATGTAGCCTTTAATCTGAAGAGCTCTTTCTGTCATTGGTCAAACTCACAATGATCCAGAGTATATCTTTGCAAAACTTGATCGAGAAAACTTGAAAGCACTGCCGGATACTTCGCATACACCTGAGAATAAGATCGGAGAGGCTTTTTACCTAAATAATCTGAAACAAAATACCCACAATGAGGTTGCACGAATTGAGACTCCCTCTGGTTATGCCTGTCGATAGCTCGTAAAATATAAAATGTTTCAACATCAACACTTGCCCCTTTCGTGCGAGCATCAGCCAACCATTCATAGGTTTCTAAGAAAATGCTTGGAATTTGCAAATGTGTCTTTGCCTCACCTTCTAAAGCCAACGAAACGATTTCCCCTGAATAATGCATGCTCTTTGTAATCGGAATCCACTCTCCGATTTCAGGGAAAGGTTCTTTATCATCGGAAGAAATAAATCCGCCAGCACTTCCTGAAAAGACATGAGAGCAAGAAAAATGGCCTAGGATTTGCTCTATCATAGGTTCCATAATCTCTCCATAGGCAAGGTCTAGTATAATAAAACGGGAAATGCCATTTACAGGATTACGAAGAGGAATGGAGGTCAGATGAACTACATTGCCATCGAAAGTTGAAGAAGGAGTCAGCAAATCTGAGTACTGATCGTAAATATGCTGACTAACCGTATCTCGAAGTCCACATCCTGCTACAATCAAAATAGAGCGTCCATTTTTATTTTTTTCGAGAGAAGAGATATCTTGCTCTACAAGTTTGGTAAAATGATCGACTTCACCGATGATTTCAATCGGTTCCAAGGGAATATCGGCTAGTTTCAATGTCAGCAGTTGAGCGATCA
>CAZFWE010000136.1:0-5191 GCA_964522685.1 uncultured bacterium
ATTCCCTCGCGGCTGAGCCACCGTTCTGCATCTAATGCTGCCATGCAGCCAGATCCAGCAGCAGAGACTGCTTGCCGATACGTCGGATCCTGAACATCGCCCGCCGCAAAAATGCCCTCGACGCTAGTATTCGTCGCCCCACTTTTTACAAGAATATACCCCGCTGGATTCAATGCAAGCTGACCTGCTAAAAAACCGGTATTTGGCTGATGTCCGATCGCAAAGAAGACGCCCGCTGCCTCATGCTCTTCGGTACGCCCGTCAATAAGGTTTTTCAACTGCACTTTTCTAACGAGATGATCTCCTTCGATTTTTTCAATCGCCGAATTCCATAGAAGCTCGATCTTCGGATGCTTGAGCGCACGCGCGGCCATGATTTTAGACGCCCTGAGTTCATCGCGGCGGTGGACGATATAAACGCGGCTTCCGTATTTCGTCAAAAAGATCGCCTCCTCAACAGCGCTATCGCCGCCGCCAATGACGAACAGAGGTTTATTGCGGAAGATCGGCGCAGCTCCGTCGCACACAGCGCAGGCCGTTACCCCTTTTTGCCAGAATTGATCGTCTCCGGCACCGTCGATTTCGAGCCGTTTTGCAGTCGCTCCAGTGGCGATGATGACCGACTCGGCTTCCAATTTCGTCTTACCGCCATTCACGAGGAAAGGACGCTTTGAAAAATCGACACTGATAACATCTTCTGTGAGGATCTTCGTTCCGAAGCGCTCCGCCTGTTTCCGGAAGGCTTCCATGAGCTCTGGGCCTAAAATTCCATCCGGAAAGCCCGGATAGTTTTCCACTTCAGTTGTCGTCATCAGCTGCCCGCCGGCAGGGCCAGACATAAAGCCTTCGAACAACAGTGGATTTAAATTCGCTCGCGCGGCGTAAATTGCGGCTGTATAACCGGCAGGACCGGAGCCGATGATGACCAATTTTCGTTTTTCCATGCCTTACCAAAAAAAATTTGAAGAGATTCTTATAGAATCTACACGTTCGACTTCTTTTTTAAAAGAGACTGTTTAGGATTTAAGAGAGTTCGCGAGATCTGCGGGCGGCCGCCTCAATGACGGACTGAAAATGCTTTTCGATTTCAGTTTTGGTCATGACATCGAAACCGGCTTGCGTGACGCCGTTCGGCGTAGCGATTTTTACAACGAGATCTGCGGGCAGATCCTCTTTTAGGATGAGCCGGGCGGCTCCAGCAAAGGTCTGTGCTGCGATTTTGAGCGCTTGTGGGTAGGGCATTCCCGCCCTCTCCCCACTTCGAGCCATCGCCTCGATGAGGCGGAAGACGAACCCGGGGCCGCTACCGGCGATCGCAGTCGCAGTGTCCATGAGATCTTCGCTCATTTCAGCAATAGAACCAAGGGCAGAAAAAAGAAGGTTGACCGAGCTCTTGAACTCGATACTCGATCCTGAACCATAAGAGAGAATCGTCATCCCCTCAGAGACAGAAGATGCGATGTTCGGCATGGCGCGGACAATCTGAATCCCTTCGCCTAGATGCTTTTGATAGAAAGCAATTCTTTTACCGGCGAGGAGTGTGACGATTTGCTTCCCTTCCAGGCTGCCTGTTTCTTTAAGCGCAGAGAGGGCGTCTTCGGCCTGCTGCGGCCGCATGCAGAGGAAAATGAGGTCGCTCTTATCAACCAGATTGGAAAGGCTCGTAGCCGTAATGCCAAATTTTTCTTCGTTTTCCTGCATCTTGGCGCGGTCGCGGCGAATGAAAAGAACATGGGAACGAGGGATGATTTTGGCTCTTTCCAACGCAGTGAAAATCACCTGCGCTAGGTGCCCGAAGCCGACAAAGCCGATATGGTGTTCGCCCATTTTCATGATTCTGTATTCTAACTATAAGAAAAATCTTTTTTTCAGATAGTAAAAAATCCCAGCTGGCGTAAAATGGAGGATACAATTTTAACAAGGCAGCTTTGGTACACGTAAGTTGAAAAGAATTTTTCGAAAACTCTTCGGTATTTATCACGGGGAAGGCGCCCAAGCTCTCCGCTTTGTCCGTCTAGCCATCTTCTGGGCGTTCGGAAGTTCTTGCTTAGATACCCTCTCTGACGGTCTATTCCTCGAAAACATCGGAGCTGACAACCTCCCCCGCGTATACCTCATGATCGCCTTCGGCATGATCAGCATGTCGACGATCGTCCTCTACAGCCTGAAGCATACTAGTCCCTATAAGATCCTGATCGCAGCCTTAAGCTTGGGCGTCCTCATCTGCGGGAGCGCGGCTTTTTTCGTCGTCAACTCGCCCCCCGACTGGTATTGGTACCTCCTGAAGATCTCATCGCGGATGTTCTTTGCGGTCATGATCGCGGTGAGCTGGACCTTTACCGACCAATATCATGATTTGCAGGATGCTAAACGGGTCTATTCACTCTATAGCGCTGCTTACTTCTGCGGGACGATCATCTCAGGCTCGATGATCAATTTATTTCTTGATCGGATCGGCTTTTCGGGCCTTTTAATCTTAGCCTCTCTCTCGATCGGGTCGGCTATGTGGGGTGCCCGGGGGATCGCACTCCGAGCCAAGGCAATCCACGACGACAGCGTCGAGGGGGTTTTTTCAGGCAGCAAAGACTCTTTCTCTTCCGTAGTCCGGCTGATTCTCAGCTCCCGCTTTGCCCTCACCCTCTTGCTCCTCAGCCTCTTTATCCAGCTCATGTGGACCACGACCGAGTTCAACTACATGGAAAGCATGGCCGGCCACTTCGAAGGCGGTGAGCACCAAATCACCGAATTTTTAGGAAAATGCCGCGCCTGGATCTCCTCTTGCAACATCTTAGTGGGTATTTTTCTTTACAGCCGCGTCGTACGCCGCGCAGGGCTGCAGAACGCCGTCCTAATCACCCCGCTTTTTTATCTGGGCGTCTACTCCTTCTGGGTTTGGAATGACTCGATGATGCTGGCTGTTTTAGGCCTGATCGCCGTGGACGGAGTCCTTTTCACAGTGGAGGACAATTGTTTCAACCTCCTCTCAAATGCAGTTCCAACCAAGCTCAAATCGAGGGTCCGGATCATCAACGACTCGTTCTTCGAGCCGATCGGAATGCTCCTTAGCTCACTCCTCCTCTTTTGCGTCGATACCGCTGGCAGCAAATGGCTAGGCCTAAGCCTCACTCTCGTCGCCTTGGCCCTAACGATCCTCATCCGCGCCATCTACTCCAAATCGATCCTCACTAATCTCAAAGAGAACGCTGTCCACTTCAAAAGAACGCTTCGCTCCTGGTTCTCCTCCTTGACTCGCCGCGAGCAGAAAGAGGCTAAACAAAGCATCCTCCGATCTCTCCAAACGGGCTCTGAAGAGAGTCGCCTTCTCGCAATCGAAGGGCTTCTACAGCTCGGAGATGCGTGTTCACTCTCCCCAATTCTCGAACGAGCTGACCGCTTTGGAACGCTTTCGAAAATTCATCTCTTGCGACTCCTTGATAACAGCCCCTTTGGAAGCGATGCGAGGGTGATCGAAATCATCGACCGTTGGTCTGAGTCAACCGAATCGCAAGAACTCTCCAAATGGGCCAACTACTATCTCGCAAAACGAGGACTCCATCATCCAGAAAAGGTCGAAGACGATCTCGATCATCCCGACCTGCTCCTTCGCGGCGCAGCCATCTTGACGATGAAAAAATCGCTCGCGAATCCAACCCTTGAATACGCAGCTCTTAACCGGACGATTGCAGCGAAAAAGCTCGATCTCATGCTCAAATCATCCCGCATCGACGAAATCAGCATGGCGCTCGACATCCTTGCCGAAGACAATTCCATCGAATCTGCAGAGCAAGCGCTCGCTTTCCTATCTCATGAGTCGATCCTCGTGAAGCGCTCGGCTGCGCGCTGCATTGCACGCCTCGCCGACAAGCGGTTTGGAAGACACGCCTTCCGCATGATCGAAGATCTCGAATCGGCGCGCGACAACGCATTCCGGCTCTACCTCCTCGAAGCTCTCGGCAAAATTGCTGATACCACGACCGTTAAAGCGATCCTCAAAGCCTGCGTTCATTTCCGGCCGAACGAACGAAGAAAAACCGAAGAGATCATCGTCCAGATGGGACTCAAAACGGTCCCTCTTCTCCTGACGCTGACTAAGGATATCGCCTTGCCTGAAAGAGCGCGCATTTTAGCCGGCAAAATTCTCTCTCAGCTCGCATTGCCACAGCTCCAGGCAAACCTGATCGACATCCTCGACATCGAGATCGAACGGGCCTATTTTTACTTCTATTTCGCCCATACAATCCAAAAGCACTATCCGCTCTACGACCTCGAAATGCTCCAAAGCGCTCTGCTCGCCGGCTATCAGTCGGTCATTGACTTCATCATCCACCTTCTCGGCGCTGCCGGCTCTTTGGAAGACCCAGAACTTCTCGTCCGTGCTCTCCATAGCAAAAACGAAAAAATCCACTCAAACGCAGTCGAAAGCTTGGAGAAAACTTGCGACATCCGCATCTTTAGGCTCATTGCCCCTCTCGTCGACGACCTCCCCCTCGAAGAAAAAATGGCCGCCTGCATGCGTTGGGAAGGAGATTTTCTAAAACTAACCCTTTCCGAGCTTCTCGACAAACTCGAACGCTCCCCCGCTCTTTTTGACAAAATTGTCGCAACACGCTTGAAAGCAAAGCTTCAAATGCCTGGCTGGCGCCAAACCCTGCGAGACCAAATGAAGCACTCGGACGAATCCTTCCATCAATTTGCCTATGAGCTCTTAGAACATGAGATGCAGCTGTCAACACCCATCAGCTCTGGAGAACAGAAATGAAACCCTTTAGCCTTATCGAAAAAGCTTTTTTCCTCAAAAAAGTGAGGCTCTTTTCCGAGCTCGATTTCGAATTACTCCTTTCTATCGCGGAAAAAATGCATGACGACGATTATGACGCAAACGAAAAAGTCTTCACGAGCGGCCAAGTTGCCAACCGAATTTACTTCATCGCACATGGAATTATCGATCTCAGCGATTCGCGAATAAAACCGCTGGGGGAATTATCCGCGGGCGACTTTTTCGGAGATGAATCTCTTTTCAATGACGCTCCCCGCGCCTACATGGCCGTTTGCAAAACGGACTCCATCCTCCTCACGCTTTCCCGCAGTCACCTCCTCTCGATCATTTCCAAATGCCCTTCAGTAGCGGTATCGCTTCTACAATCCTACGCCCAAGCCTTTCCTTGCCGCTTCTTGAAACTCGGAGCTCTTC
>CAZFWE010000137.1:0-5152 GCA_964522685.1 uncultured bacterium
TCGAGAAAAGCCATTAGTTCGTGAAAATCATAGAGATTTTTATTCACATCCATTTGCACAACAATGCGGTCGTACATCGTCGGAAGATTTTTAGTGCTGCCGATCCAGATCGAGCCAAGGCCATCGAAAATGATTTTCGTAGCAACTCCTTGTGTCTTTTCTCCAAGAGGAAGCGGTTGATTTTTTTCGATCCGGATTCCTTTTGCGTGCGATTGGCCAAGTTCTAAAATCTCTTTTATTTCATGGGATTTTAGCTTAGAGCAATCGTCGATAATCTCCTGGATTTTCTCACGGAAGACGTGATTGACCTTGAAATCGAGTTCTGTAATCTCCTTTCCGTCGATAATTTTTGTCCGGAATGCGAGGTTCGCTCCCTTGACAAGCGCTTTCCCATAGCCATGAAAATAGGCTCCAAAATCGACATCATCCAATATCGCGGTTTCAGAGTTTTTAAAATCGGAGAGGGGATTTCCCAGGAGATGTCGGATTTCTCTTCCTTTGAGAACGCGGGTTAAGAATGCGGCATATTTTTGCATAGCAAATAGTCGCTCTCGCTGCTCGATCTGTTGCACATACCCTTTTGTTTGATGGAGGCGGACGCAGCCCATTCCGATTTTTGCAGCCGCTTCTAAGTATTTGCCTTGTGCAAAATCGCTTTGGGCTTGGATGAAGCTGATAGCGGCCTGAAGAATGGAGAAGAAGAGTATCGCTTCCAGCGCACCGGAGACCATGAATCCCAGATAGACGGCCGAGGCTAAGGTTTGAAGCGCCTCTTCGGCAGCTCTGCGGTATTCGCCGCGATAGAGGGTCTGGCAGCTGCTCGCCAAACCTTGGAGCGTCTCGATCGCCGTGGTAATAGCTACCCCCAAGGTAAAATTGAACACAGAGCTTGCGACGGAAAGGACTGCAAGGGCAGTTTGCAAGAGCTCCAACGAAACTCCCCTTTCGGACGCAAGAGCTGCGCTCAAATGAGAGACTGCGCGCCAAGATCCCATGCCGATGGAAAGAATCGATCCAGTTGGCCGATAGAGGCTGATAAAGGGAAGCGCTACGAGTGCAATTCGCTTTGCTTGATTTTCCCAGCCGGGTTCATTATCCTTATTCGGCAAATCGAGATCAAAACGCCGGTGGTAAGAATCCGGGGTATAAAGAGAATGTTTTACATAATTAACGTAATTCATTGGCAAACAATTTACAATTTTCGATTGTAATTATTCAATTGAATTGATTTTTTGAAAAATATGATTAAATTGTTTTTACTATCGAAGCTGCTAAATTCTTTTATTCAAATCACAGAACCGGAAACTCTAGAACATCTAACGAATACACTGCAAGAGGGAGAAAGCTCCTGGGTTGCGGGGAAGTTGTCGGATTCCTATGAGAATGAGATCCTTTTTTCGATCGGATTGCCGGTCTCTGGCAAGAGCATAGACGAATATCGGAAGGTCTTTTGGGAGCTTGGCCTGGAGGTTGAGCATTTGGAGATTAAACAGGAGATGGTCCTCTTTAATGGGGCTGAGGAATTGCGGGCCTGGGTCAAGACCCAAGTTGGAAGCGAGCTTTTGACGGAGCGGTATTTAGCCGCTATGAGGGAGAAGGGGTGGGTGGACGTGGGGGACGGCCGAATTGGCTTTCCGACTAAACAGCTCCTTGCTCATCTCAAAGTAAAGAGGCAATTGTAAAACACCCCGGTCGCTTATCGGGGTTTTTCATTTGATTTATACACAAATGAACTCAAAAGTTGATTTTGGGCACCTTTCCTCCTCGTGCGGCTGCGGCCAGTACGAGCGAGAAATCTGGTTCTTTAAATGCTCTTAATCTGAATAGTTAAGAGCTATGACGCCGCTGGTGAATTTCGCGCTGTTTTTCCCTGCGACGGTAAGCCAGCATCCTGCGATGAGGCCAAGCTTTTCGCTCCAGTTATATTCGATGGCTGGCGCAAGGCTGTATTGGATCAATGCCTCTCGTTCATTTTTTGCAGGAAGAGCTGAGGTGTTGATATCAGCGCTTCCGCCTTGGTCGATTCCGAGATTTCCTCTAAAGCGGGTTGTGCTATTGAATTGCCCAATTACATCGAGCGCAAGCGCCCAATTTCTAGTAATGTTGTATTGGAATCCGAAGTTTGTTCGGCATATTTTTTCTGGATAAATCGTTCCATTTGTGCCGAGGCCGCCGCCATAGGCGTTTAGGCCCTTCACATGCACGGGAGTCGGGATCCCATATTGGAAATTGAATCTGACATCGAAAAAATGATCTCCAGATAGGGGAAAGATTCTCGATATGGCTAGGATGAACGATGTCAACCAAGTGCCGTTTCCACCTGCATCTACCCCCCTTTTTTTGAGGTCGAGATTTCGATATTTGCCAGTGGGAATCGACTCTCTGATGCTAAGTTTTATCGAGGGGATCCAGTTTTTATGAGGCAGCGGATTGTGATAGATTTGAACATCGATTTGGAGTTGCATGTCTCCAAGACTCCATTGAGCTGCATTGTCTCGGTATTTCCAATTCCATACGGGCATGAATCTCACATCGGCCCATTCGGCAAGACCCACATAAGTAGGAAGCCTCCATTGCAACGACCAAAGAGTATTTCCTGGTTGTTCGGTCCAATTGTTATTGTAATATCCTGTTGTAGCAGTTGCAAAAACATAAGGTTCTATATTCCAGTGTCCTTTCGGAGTGATGTTGCCGGATGTGCTCCGGAGAGTGCCTGTGAACCATGATTTCACAGCTTCTTCCGATTCAATGAACCCTTCATAGGCGGATGCTATAAAAGGAAGGAAGCAGAAGAAGAGGAATAGTTGACGCATGCTGTTTCAAATATCGGTTAAAAAAAAATTGTTGTAAGCACATTTTTGCATCTTATAAAGAATCAATAGCTTATGTATCCCATATTGCTTTTTGTAAACTAATTATTTTTGTTGTTTTATTAGATTATTTTTTGTTATAATTGTATTTTAATAAAATATATAATTAGGTGATTAAAAATGTCGATGTCAACTAATCTAAATTCTCTACTCTATCAAACTGTCCCGGACGCGAAAGCTAGGTTCGAAAACGGAAAGGTTGTCCTTGAAAAAGCGTATTCTTTAAATGGGAAATTTTATGACATCACGTATGAAACGAATCAGGTAACGATTCAAAAGCTTCAGAAGATGGAGCCGGAGAAACTGATCAAAACCCTTCAGGATCAAATGAAAGCTTTTTTGACGGCCTCTGAAGCTCTTGTGGCCCCGGAAAAGACTTCGTTTCAATTGAGCGCGAAAAAAGTCTATGCCAAGACGGAAGACAAAAAAAGATACAGCATTTCCGAAAAGGTAGATTTCTCTACGAACAAGAATATGGGAGAAATTGTAAGAACCTTCCATGAATCAGTAGAATTAGCTGGGAGAGATTTAGCCGATGCTGCGGATCTCGAAGAAGAGGGGGATTCCGCCGAAAATCCAATCAAGAAGGGTATCTTGGGAGGAGTTATCGACAGCGCGCGCATTACAACAGGAGCGGTTAGCAAATTAAATCTACTTGCATACGGCCCGGTTCCTACCCTATCTCCAGTCACAGGAGCGGCTACTTTGGCCTCAGGAGTGATCGGAGTAGGACAGAATGGGTACCAAGCTTATTCTAACTTCAAAGCGGGCGAAACAGCGGATGGAATTGAATCGATCGTAAAGGCTGCCGGCGCGGGCGCGGAGGTTGTTTCTGGTGTAGTCGCTTTAAGCACTGGTCCATCGACAATGGGAGCGATTGCATATAGCATTGCCGTCGGCTCCAATCTTCTCATCAACTTGAAAGATCTTATTCTCTTCATCTCCACAGATAAGCCGCTTCCACCAAACTTCTGGTGGAGTTTCTTATCGAATACCACCATGTTTATAGGTTCAATCCTTGTTTTGGCAGGCGTATTCAGCAATCCATTTACGGCTCTAGCCGTTCTTGGAGGCCTCGCCCTCCTTGCCTTAGTCGGCTTCATTATAGCAAATAAGGACACCGTTCAAGAGATCCTCTCGAAGATGGAATGGTGGGAAACGATTCTCTTTATCGCTCCTATCGTGATTTCCATCGGCATCAGCGCGGCAGGAGTTCCTCATGCCACATGGATCGGTTTAGGAGTATCAGCAGGGACTTTTCTGTTAAATCTCGCAGGGAATAAATTTCTTAAAAACCCGCCACAACCAGAGCTTCCCCCAAAACAAGAGGCCGAAACCGTCGGAGAGCAACAAATTGCTTGACGATCCTTTTTATAACGAAGTAGGATGCACTGGAATATGCAGCGCATTCTACATTGGATCAAACGAGAATTTTCCCATGTTTTCCCCGCATTTCTCTTTTTCTTCGCGGCTTTTGGCTTAATCAATTTGACGGAAGGGGTTGTTTTGAGAAGAGGGGGCGTTCAATTTTCATTTTGGGCGATTTTCATCGCCGCTGCCCTCGTTGCGAAAATCGTCCTCGTTATCGACCATCTTTCTTTCATGCAGATGTTTGAAAAAAAACCACTCCTTTGGAGCGTTCTTTGGAAAACCGTCGTCTATGCGATCGCGGTTTTTGCTCTCCGTTTTTCCCTTTCTTTGATCCCGTTTCTCTTCGTCCACCAACCTTGGACAGATCAATTCAAAGAGTTCTTCAAGGCCATGGACTGGACGATTTTTTGGGCTGTCCAGTCGTGGTATTACACGCTTTTCTTCCTCTTTAACTTATCAAGGGAGTTCATTCAAGTGATCGGGATCGAAAAGACCCGCCGCATTTTCTTGGGGTTTTAAAATCCAGTTCGGATCTCTGCCCATATTCCATGATGGTCCGACTGGGCTTTTTTGGTATTGTACGTATCGTCGAACGCTGGAACAATCTCCACTTCCTCAATGCGGAATTCTTCGAAGACCGGCAGCCTTCGTCCGTCGGGAAGCGGAACTGCTTTTACTTGGGAGATGTTGTCGATTAATTCTTCTTCTTGGGCAATACCGTGCCACTGCTCCGTCAGTCTCGAGGTGCAAGTAGGTTTCATCTCTTTATATCCGTGTTCGAGATACGGAGTTAGGATCTCGAGACCTTCTTCATCTCTTTCGATATTGAAGTCGGCGCCGATTACCGTGATCTTCCCTTCCTCTTGATCCGCAATGAAATTCGTGATCTGTGCGACTTGCGCTTTCCTGGC
>CAZFWE010000138.1:0-5134 GCA_964522685.1 uncultured bacterium
CGCCGGCACCGCATTTGTGGATAAATGTACTATCGCCATAAATAACCTCCAAGACTTTCAATCTCAAGGGATTATCAACTCACACATAAATTTATTGCAATTAAAAATAACCATTTTCAGTTAAGATGATTTTTCAAAAGCCATGTATTCAAGCGACGGGCTAAGTGAGCCTCCCTTTCCTCTGTCAATTTGGGAGCATAAACAAACTTTCCAAAATCGATAGCGACAGCTTTTCCATCAATGAAGCCGAAATTGCGTCCCAAAGAATCATCTAAATTGGCAATTCCTCGGCTGCTCATGTCTTGAAGCAATGAATAAAATGACTGGATCAGATTCAACCGTTCTTCCTTGGAAGCATTTCGGAGCGTTTTAAAAAAAGGATTGGCTTTCCGCTGCAGGATAAAGCGCATATGCGCAGGATCGATCCAGTGGGTTCTTCCCCATTCATCTTTGATCGCAATCGTCGGAAGTCCCGGCTTCGGGTTCAAGTGGATAAATACAACTTCCGTTAAGTCCCGGATCTCATAAGCTAGCTTACAGGCCTCGAGCGTTTTCTCCACGCCTGTAACATTCTTGAAAAGCTTCAAAACAATTGTTTGATCTTGGCTCAAAAAGACATATGCCTGAGTCCCCTCAGACAAATAAGTAAATGGCTGTCTCAAAAAGCCATGGTAGGCAGCACTTTGCGATTCCGTAGGCAAACTTCGATTGGGAGCAATCTCAATCCTGCATTTGCCCAATCGGAAGGGGCTAATCTTCTCGTAAGCGAAGAGAATCGTCAAACAGAGAGCGATGAAAACAATCATTTTAAGACAGATTCTAAACATGGCTTTGATCTTATCATTTTTCTTTGCTAAAATCACGCCATGAGTTTGCTTTTTAGCTGCCAATCCCTCTCAAAATCTTTCAGCTCAAGGCTCCTTTTCAAAGATTTATCGCTGAGCATTTGTTCCGGTGACCGGATCGGCCTCGTCGGTCTTAACGGTTGCGGGAAATCGACCCTTTTGAAAATTTTGGCCGGACTTGAAAAGCCCGATTCTGGAACGCTTTCACCCAGAAGGGATTTAGCCGTAGGTTATGTTCCGCAGACCTGTGAATTCCCCTCTTCCAGCCCGAAAGAGATCCTGATCAATGCCGTGAAAGGCGATGTGCCTCAGTATGAGCGGGAGCGATTGGCCGAAACTTGGCTGAGCAAGTTGGGCTTTTCCCTTGCGGAAGGAGAATCGTCCGCGGCATTGCTTTCTGGCGGGTGGAAAAAACGGCTAGGTTTTGCTGTTGAGCTGATCTCATCGCCAGATCTTCTTCTTCTGGACGAACCGACCAACCACCTCGATTTAGAAGGGATCCTCTGGCTCGAAAAATTTTTGGGAAGGGAATCTCCTACCTATTTACTGGTAAGCCACGACCGTTACTTTTTACAGCATGTGACGAGCCGGATTCTCGAAATCGACCACGCCTATCCTAAAGGGCTTTTTGCGATCGACGGACCGTATGCCGAATTTCTCGCTAAAAAAGAAGAATTTCTGAAAGGCCAGCTCCAGCAAGAGCGGAGGATCGCCACGAAAGCGCGTCGAGAAACTGTGTGGCTCCGCGCCGGTGCAAAGGCGCGAACAACAAAAGCTCAATCGAGGATCGACGAAGCTGAAGAAATCTTGGAAGATTACGCCGACATTGCAGCCCGCAACCGGCAAAAGCGGGCAAAAATTGAATTTGCGGCAACTGAACGGGAAACAAGAAAGCTCATTGCTGCCAAAAATCTTTCAAAACAAATCGGCGGAAGAACCCTTTTCCGCAATCTAGACTTTACCCTGTCGCCTGGCACTCGCATCGGCCTCATGGGGCCAAACGGATCTGGCAAAACAACTCTATTGCGGATACTTGCAGACGAAATCGCCCCCGATGTTGGCACCATCAAAAAAGCGGAAGGGCTTCAAGTAGTCTACTTCGATCAGCATCGAACGCAGCTCCCCGCCGACATCTCCCTCAAAGAAGCACTCTCGCCGAAAGGTGATTTCGTCTCCTTCCGAGGCCAACCGATCCACGTCAACGGCTGGTGCAAACGCTTTCTTTTCTCACCGGACATTCTCGAAATCCCAATTGGCAAGCTTTCGGGTGGCGAGCGGGCGCGCATTTCAATCGCCCACCTTATGCTCCAGCCCGCGGACGTCCTTCTTCTCGATGAACCGACAAATGATCTCGATATCCCGACTCTCGAAACACTCGAAGAGAGCCTTCTCGAATTCCCCGGTGCAGTAGTCCTCATCACGCATGACCGGTGCATGCTCGACCGGATCTGCAACTCTGTACTCGCCTTGGGCAAGCCGGAAAAAATAGAAATCTTTCCCGATTACGCGCAGTGGGAAGCCTTTCAAAAAACCCCGCCGCCTAAATCGAAAGAGAAAAAAGCTGAGCCTTCGGCTTTCGAGCGTCCGAAATCAAAACTTTCCTACCAAGAGAAAAAAGAGTATGACTCGATCGAGGGAAAGATCAGCAAGCTTGAGGAAGAAGTTCTCTCGCTCAACCACCTTCTCGAAGAGAAGGAGATCGCCGAAAACCCCGCTCGCCTATCTGAAATCTGCACTGCGGTCAGCCTCGCTGAAACCAAAATCGAACAGCTCTACCTCCGCTGGGAAGAACTCAGCAAAAAAGCGACTTGAGTGCACGGAGAAGTTTTTAATTGAGATTCGTATCAGATGACTTTTTGGAAATAAAAAGAAAGGGGATAATCCCCTTTCTTAGAACTTCTTATTTAGAATCTTTGTGCTGATCTTCATGTTTTGCTTTGTGTGCCAACTTTTTCTCTGCTTGTTCAGCATTTTCTTCTACTTTTTCTTTCGCATCAGTTAAGGCGTTTTTCACAGAACCCTCAACATCCTCGTATTTATCAGCAATCTGTCGTTGAATCTGCTTCCCCTTCTTTGTGGTAAAAAGCAGTGCACTCAAAGTGGCTAGAATGCCTCCTATGAGAGCACCCCAAAAAAAGTCTTTTTGTCTGTAGTTTCCGTACATAATATTCATCCTTTTTTGAATTTTTTCCACAATGTTAGTCCAGTGTCTACCCAATCAACGATGCGATCCACCATTTCCTTCCCTTTGGGCATCTTTTCCTCAATGCTTTCCATAATATTGGTATTACTACCTAGATCGCAGTTCTCTAACATCTCTCCCACATCTACAATCGTTTTACCGATTTTTTTCAGAACAGGCGTTTTCCGATTCTGTGCTGCATGGATGCAGTAAATGGCTCCACTTCCCACTATTCCGCCAATTAAAAGGCCTACAATCAATTTAGTTGATTCATTATGTTCATTTTTCATGGTTTTTTATAAACTCCCTAGTTGTCTTGAACAAAAGTGCACTAGATACAACCCACTTTAAGATTTGCGGGATTGTTTCGCATTTAGATGGAGATTCACCCTCGGGTGAATCTCCATCCACTTTTGAGTTTAGAAAACTCAATGGTTTGAAGAGAAAATTTAAAGAATGGGACTTGCTATTTATATCAGATGATAAATCGTTTAACTTACTGATTAGCTGGCAAGTTTCTTCAGAGACAGTATGCAAGTCGACTTGGACAAATTCATTGATAGTGTTTAGTAAATAAATCGTTTCTTTAGAAAGGGCTTGAATATCTGCCTGGAGAAGGTGGATCGACCGTCGGGCTCGCAAAACGATCCTTAAAATGACAAAAGCTAGCACAATGAATGCTGCGGTAAGAATAGCTAAGCAAATCTCTATGAACATAATCATTCCTCCTGTGATTGATAAAGTCAGTAAAAAAATTAAGCCTTCGATTTCCATACAGATCTTTTTGTGGGGATATTTCCTTGAATCCATTCATGGATTTTGCCCATTTTTTTCTCCAGAGGCTCTTGTGGAGAAATCTCCTTAGGAATTTCTCGAATGAAATAAGGCAAATAAGAAATATGGTGAAAAAGAGCTCTTAATTCTCCCAAAAACTTAGGACCTGTTACAATCCACAATTCCTGAAAAGGATGAAGTTGATGTCTTTTCTGACACAACTCTACTACTTCTCGTGCAAACTTTTGTCTTTCCAGATTTAGCACATCTTGCCCTTCATTCAGGCAATGACGTACAGGAGAGACTCTGCTGAAAGTTCTACCAGGGCGATCAGAAACAAGATGCTCTACCTTTTCTTTTGATTGAGGATGTTCCTGCTCTTCAACCACTTCAAAACAATTTCTCTCCAAATTAACCAACAAAACGGACTCACTATTTGCAATTAAGATCAAAACCCTCATACAAAACCACCAAATTATCAGTAATTAATAAAAAATCATCTCTAATTGGCACAATCAGCCCTCACAAAAGAATTACATGTGGTATTAATTATTATATATTGTTTGTAATAATCAATATTTGTTGAATCTATTTTATCTGAGCTGTTAAATCCAAAAATTACGCGATCATTTTCTGAAAATTTTCGCAAAGTCCCATGATCATTTGAATAAACTGAATATTCGATTCCATTGCTTAATGTGATTACATCATTCGCGAGATCGATTTTGAGGATAAAGAACATTTTATAATCAATTGGAAGCGGTTCCCGAAGCAAACTTATGGGGGCCGCTTTCTGTAAACGTGGATTGACCAACGCAAAGCGGTGGCTTGAAAAGGTAACCTGGCTTTGCGTGATGAGAAGCTCATCATCGTTTTTCCAATTTTTAATCATTTCTATGTTAGATGAGCTCCATTTCGATAAATTGTCTAAGGTGAAAGTATCCTCTACCGATGAAATATCTACTAAATGGTGGACCGCTCCCGGGATCTTTTCGATATAGTTGATGAATCCAAAATCGATTTGACCTGCATCTGTTTCCACAATATTTTGCGAAAGGACATTGCTTGTATTTGCTAATTTCTTGGCAGACATAACTCCTCCTAACTAAGTTAAAGCAGTTTAAAATTCATTCTACTTCAAAAGTCTCTTTAATCCCCCCCCTCCGGCCAGCTTATGTTCCTTGTTTTGCAAAACTAGAAGTTATAGATTTCATCAATTCAAAGTTCACAGAATGGGTTTTTCTCTTTTTTCCCTTTAGTTTGCTCAAGATGTTAGACCTTCTTTTTTTTTCTTCAAAATTTCGTTTCCGAAAGTTACGTAACACATCAGCAC
>CAZFWE010000139.1:0-5081 GCA_964522685.1 uncultured bacterium
GCAGGCGGCATCGAATGCGAGGGCCGGGCAAGAGGGCTTCAGGTCCATCGCTTTCGAGAGAAAGCGGGGAGCTCGTTCGATCATCGCCTCTTCGTCAGTGAGGTCGGCGGCTTGTTTGTGGGCGAGGCCTAGCGCGTGCCAGATTTCAGCATTCGTCCGGTCGAGCGAGAGGCCAAACTGAAGCTTTTCGATGGCTAGATCGTCGTACTCTGGATCGGAGAAGTAGGTGGCGAATGCCATGAGGCAGATTCCATAGGCATGCCAAAGATCGGGATCGTCGGGCGTTTGGTCGGTGGCCTTGATGATTTTTTGTTCGGCTTCGATCAAAAGATCGAGGCGGTTTGCAATCGCGCCAAGATGGGAGAGCGATTCGACCCATTGCCCGGTGATATCGGTGTCATCGGGATCGAGCGTGGCGGCACGGGCGCACTTTTCTATGCTGGAAATGAGATTTTTGATGTTTTTATTCAAGCGGCCAGTCTCGCCGAGAAGCTGGGCCCAGCTGAGCCAAACTTCAGCGTCTTTGGGAGCTAGTTTGACAGCCCGGGCGTAGCAGTCGGATGCTTTGCCCGCGTATCTCTCATCCATCGAATTGACATAGAGGAGCGTATAGGTGTCGGCAAGAGCGCTCCATCCGTCGAAATAGTTAGGCATATTTTCGATGGCGCTCTGAAGGTATTCGACTGCTTTCAAAAAGAGCCGGTCGTCGTTGATCAGGAGGCCGAGCTGCAAATACGCATTGCCGAAGTCGTTCCAGAATTCAGCTTGTGGATTCGGCTGACATTCGAGAGATGATTGGAATGACTGGATCGCGAGGTGAAAATCGAGCGCTTCTCCGGAGTGGACGGCGATTTCAGACCAAACAATGCCGAAATCCCAATAGAGTTCTGCGAGGGTCTCTTTGCTTTGGTCTTTCGACAATGCGATTGCGCGCTGGTATTTGTCTCTCGCTTCCATGTGGAAATGGTGTTCTTCGTGAAATCTTCCCAGTTGGAGAAGGACGTTACCCCAAGCGATGTAGGCATCGAAAAAGTGAGGATCGAGTTGGGTGGCGATTTTGAAATGTTTAGATGCTAAAAGGAGCGACTTTTCTTTCCCTTCTTCAGAGCCGTATTCGAAAAAAGAGAGTCCCTGGCGATACCAAATGATCGGATTGTGGGGATCGAGCTGAGACGCCGTTTCAAAGAGAGACAATGCGCCTAAATTTCCTTGCAGAAGGGCGAGTTCGCCTTGGATTAAGCTCTCGAGCGCCAATTCTTTTTTTTGATCTTCACTCAAGTGACTCCAAGCTTTGCTTTCCACAGGAGGGACCGAGGCCACGACTTTCCGGGGGAAAAAGCGGTGGAAGATCCGGCGAAGGGATAGGGTTTCTAGGGTCATGTTTATGCTCTTATGAATGCCAGGAAAGGGCGGATTATAGAGCACCCCATTTTTTTTGCCCAGCACTGCTCTGAATAAGTTGAATCTGAGAAAAAAAAAAAAAAAAAAATAGGTTTTTGTCATTGTCCGCCGCGATCCGTGCCATCGACCGCCGCGTGACGACCGACGCGTGCAAAGCCGCAAAATTTTTTTTCGTTTTTGCTCGGTATAAAGAGGCTTTTTAAGAATTCTGCTTTGTCAATTCAAAAATTTGCTTGCGGGATACCTTCAGGCCATTTTCGCTGATTGTATCGAGATTAAAAAAACGGATTGGGATTTTGTACTTTGGAAGCCGTTTAGCCAAGTCCGAAGAAATAGCTGCTGGATTGATGGAGTTCAGAGTCCTGATCCAAGCGATAGGCCGGGCACCGAACTCGGGATCTTGCTTTGGGACGACGATGGCATCGATGATCTCTTGGATCTTCAAGAGTTCCCGTTCGATCTCCTCAGGCTGGATATTTTCTCCGCCGGAGATAAAGAGATTGTCTTTCCTTCCGACAATGGAATAGCCTTTTCCCGGATCGAACTCTCCCAGATCTTTGCTCCCAAACCAACCTTTTTGTGATTCCACTCTTTGGCCATTGAAGTAACCTTGGAATAAGCTGTCGCCTTTCAGAAAAATTTCTCCATTTCGCAATTCGATTTCTTTGCCGGGGAGGGGAAAGCCGTCGGCTAAGAAAAGGGAGCTGGTCTCCGTCAATGCATAGGAGGTGATGATGGGCAATTTACGGGGGATTTCTGCGATTGGGCCGCCGCCTAGAAGGACGCATTTCAGTCGCGGATAAATGGGCCAGGCGCGGTAAAGCTGAGTGGGGACATAGGAAACATGGGTCACTTCGCTGGACGGTTCTAAAATAATTTTGGCGCCGGTCAAGAGGCAGCGAAAGACGATGCCGAGGCCCCCGACGTGGAAGAGAGGAAGCGACAATAGCCAGCCGTCGCCCGGATTCAGATTGCAGCGGATCGCAGCGGGCCTGGCGCTCGCGAGGAGGTTATCGAGAGTCAGCAATACGATCTTGGGTCTTCCGGTCGAACCTGAGGTAAAAAGGAGAAAAGAAGAGGGAGGGAGCGAGATGAGAGAGGAGACTCTTTCCTCGCAGCCTTCTTTCGAGATAAAAAGTTTGGGGGAAAGGAGAGAAAGCTGATTTTGCAGTTCGGTGGGCGGGATGCGCAAATTAAGAGGGCAGAAGACGGAGCCGATTCGGATGGAGGCGAAGAGGAGAGCGAGAAATTGCAGGTTTGTCGGGAGAAACACGGCGAGCCGATCTCCGGCGCGGAGCCCCCTTTTTTCGAGGAAGAGGACCATGGCCTCCGTCTTTGCTTCGAGACCCTCAATTAAGAGATCGAGCATAAAGAAGGATGTTGAAGCGTGAACTGTTTTTGCTTCCATGAGAGGATGCCTTGGGAAATGAGAGGCCGCTCCGGCAATAGATCTTCGAGAAACTGCGTATAGGGATCGAGGCCATGAGGTCGGTGGGGATTGTATTGCATGCTCAGTCTTGCAAGATGCAAAATTCCGATCCCGCTTTCATACGCGGAGGAAAAAATGAGTTCGACACCAGGCGGCGGCTGAGGCACGCTGCCTAAAATCGTCGGTTTTACGATGAGCGCTTTCAGTGTGGGAATTTCCCAATAGGGAACCGAAGGAATCGATTCATCAACGGCGATGGGAAATTGGGTGAGCCTCGAGAAAGAGAGGAGATCGGAAAAATCGGCGCAGGGTTCTTCGAGGTAGGCGAAATCGTCTGGTGTAAAGTGTGCGGTGAAAGCGAGTAGCTGTTCAAGCGACCATTGGCGGTTGAAATCGAGGCGGAGTTCGAGGTGTTTCGGCGTTTCTTTCAGGAGTTGTAACGCTTCGCGTAACGAAAGATGACCTAATTTCAATTTCAGAGCCTTAAATCCTTCGCGATGATGATTCAGCGCGTTGATCGAAAGTTTAAAAGAAGGTGGCATGGGATGCTTTGTGCAATCGAGTGCGAATCGGACCGACGGCAGTGTCGGCACAGCTTCCGGGCAGTGAGGGAGCAATCGGAGCGCTTCTTCTTTGGCCTCTTCTAGTGTTTCTCGGCTAAAACCAGGCAGCGGAGCGATCTCGCCGAACCCGTTGCCTATCTGGAGAATGAGCCCTTCGCGAAATGCTCCGCCAAGCATCGGAAGTTTGTATTGGTATAATTTTTTCACGCACCGAGTATGCCGCCCAGAGAAATTTTTACGCATCAAAAATTTCGTGTAACTATTGTAGTGATCGAGGTTCTCACAAGTCTAGCCGAGCCTAGGCATCATCTATCCTGTTTTTGCATTTTCATGATTTTTATGTCATTTGTTATTAGCGGCTTGAATGATTATGTTTTAAAACATTATGTTTTTGTGTATAATGTTTGTATATGAAGTTTGTGAATAGGAAAGGCGAGCTAGAGCGCCTGAAAAAATTGCAAAAATCCTCGAATTCCGGTTTGGCGGTCATTTGGGGAAGGAGAAGAGTAGGGAAGACCCGTTTGTTGTTGGAATGGACCGATCTTTATGACGGGGTTTATTTCGTAGCCGATGAATCGGCGTCTCCTATTCAAAGAAAGTTTTTTTCCATTGCATTGGAAAGTGCCTTGCCTGGATTTTCCGCTGTGGAATATCCAGATTGGCAATCGTTATTTTCTCGGCTCTGTTCCGAGGCAATTTTAAGAAAATGGCGAGGGCCTCTTGTGATCGATGAATTTCCTTATCTGGTTTCCAATGCTCCGGAATTGCCAAGTATTATGCAGCAAGTGGTCGATCATGCAGCCAAAAAAGCGAAGTTATTAATTGCATTGAGCGGCTCTTCACAGCGTATGATGCAAGGCGCTATTTTGCAAGAATCTGCCCCTCTTTATGGCAGAGCTGACGAAATCATTAAGTTGAGTCCGATTGCAATTGGATATATGAAACAGGCTTTGCAATTAAAAACTCCAAGAGAAGTGGTGGAAACGTATGCGATTTGGGGAGGGATTCCGAGGTATTGGGAACTTACTGAAAGAGCCGGCGGCAATCTGCTTGCTAATATCGATCGGCTTGTTTTAGATCCCATGGGACCGTTGAATGAAGAACCGCAACGTCTTTTGCGCGAAGAATCTCCATCGGCGTTGCACTTAAAATCTATTTTAGATGCAATAGGGTTGGGCGCAAATCGGCTGGGGGAAATTGCCAGCCGGATGGGGGAACCAATCACCTCGCTTTCCCGTCAATTAGATCGTTTGAGGGAACTCGACCTAATTATTAGAGAAGTGCCTTATGGAACCGATTTTGAAAATTCTAAAAGAAGCTTGTATAAAATTAAGGATCCCTTTCTTCGTTTTTGGTTTCAAATCGTGGCTCCGCGCCGTAGTTTATTTTCTCAACTTCCATCGGAAATGCGTTGTTCTCTATTGAAAGAAGGTCTTCCCCGTATATTTTCTGCAACGTGGGAAGAATTATGTCGTTTGGCAATTCCAGTTCTTTCTCAAAAATGGGGAATCCCTTTTGAACCAACGGGCAGATATTGGCAAGGTCAGGGACCAGAATGGGATGTTTTATCTCAATCTTTTGATGGGATGCATTTTCTTATTGGGGAAGCGAAATGGACAGAAAAAAAAGTTTCCATTCCCTGGATTTACAATACGTTGCAAAAGTTAAAAGCCAATGGCGTTCCTCCT
>CAZFWE010000140.1:0-4988 GCA_964522685.1 uncultured bacterium
AATAGGTAAGAACTATGGCGCTGAATACACTTCGTTTTTTCAAAGACAAAACGCACTCTTATTATTCGCTTCCGGCTCTCGAAGAGCAAAAACTAGGGCACATTTCAAAATTACCCGTTTCGATCAGGATCATGCTCGAGTCGCTGCTTCGCAATTGCGACGGAAAGAGAGTCAAGGAAGAAGACGTTTTACGCTTGGCAAAATGGAATCCGAAAAATGCCGAAAAAAGAGAAGTTCCCTTTGTGGTCTCGCGTGTTCTTCTGCAAGATTTTACTGGCGTGCCTCTAATTGTCGATTTGGCGGCGATGCGCGATGCGATGGCTGCGCAAGGACTCAGCGCGGCTTCGATAGAGCCCGAAGTTCCTGTCGATCTAATTGTCGACCACTCGGTGCAAGTGGACCGTTCTGGGATGAATGAAGCGTTTTTGTTCAATCTCAAGCTGGAGTTCGAGCGAAACCAAGAGCGCTACTCGTTTTTGAAATGGGGCGAAGGTGCCTATAAAACATTCAAAGTAGTTCCTCCAGGAATCGGCATTTGCCACCAAGTAAACCTCGAACATCTGGCATCGCTCGTTTTGGAAAAAAACAAGGTACTTTATTTCGATACACTGGTGGGAACAGATTCCCACACAACGATGATCAATGGCCTCGGGATCGTAGGCTGGGGTGTTGGTGGAATCGAAGCGCAAGCGGCCATGCTCGGCCAGCCCGTCTTTTTGGAGTCACCCGATGTGATCGGCGTGCATATGACTGGCCATTTGCAAGAAGGAGTTACTGCTACTGATTTGGCGCTGCGCGTGACAGAAATGCTTCGAAAAGAAGACGTAGTGAACAAATTCGTCGAGTTCTTCGGAGAAGGAGCCGCGAGCCTAACGGTTGCCGACCGGGCAACCATAGGAAATATGGCCCCCGAGTACGGGGCAACGATGGGGTTTTTTCCCGCCGACGAAAAGACGCTCGAGTATCTCCGCCTAACAGGCCGCGACGAGACGCATATCTCGCTTGTCAAAGAATATCTCCTAGAGCAAAAACTGTTCGGCATCCCAAGAAAAGGAGAAATCTCTTACACCAAAGAACTCGAACTCGACCTTTCAAGACTGACTCCGTCAATCGCAGGGCCGAAACGACCTCAAGACCGGATTGCTCTTTCAGATCTCAAATCGAAATTCAAAGAGACCTTGAAAGCACCTGACGGCTACGGAAAAACCGACGAGATCAAAATTCCAATCAATGCGGCAGGAAACTGCTCACACGATTCCGGCGGCACCAAAACCATCGGAGGCTTGGCTCCTCTCGATGAGGCGGAAATGGTTTCAAACCGCCCATTCACTACCTCCCACTGCAATATCGATCAGAAGTCCCACTCTCACGGCGTCCTCGAGCACGGTAGCGTGGTGATTGCGGCTATCACGAGTTGCACAAACACGAGTAATCCAAGCGTCATGATCGGCGCAGGCCTTCTTGCGAAAAAAGCGGTCGAGAAAGGACTCTATAGCGCACCTCTTGTCAAAACAAGCCTCGCCCCTGGATCTCGAGTTGTCACCGAATATTTGAAGAATGCCGATCTGCAAAAATACCTCGATGCCCTCGGGTTTCAAGTAATCGCTTATGGCTGCACTACGTGCATCGGCAACAGCGGTCCACTCGATGAAACCATCGAAACAGCGATTAAGGAAAATGATATCATTGCGGCCAGCGTTCTCAGCGGAAACCGGAACTTTGAAGCAAGGATTCACAGCTCGGTCAAAGCCAATTTTCTCATGTCACCGCCCTTGGTCATTGCATTTGCGATTGCGGGCAACGTATGCATTGATTTCAACCAGGAACCCCTTGGAATGGACAAGCACGGAAAACCAGTCTTTCTTAAAGACATCTGGCCGTCCTCTCGCGAAATCGAAGAAGCGATCGCCGCATCAATTCGGCCGTCGATGTTCAAAAAGCGCTACGCCAACATCATGACTGACAATCCCATCTGGGCAAAAGTTGCGGCCAAAACAAGCGCTCAATACCAATGGGACCCGAAAAGCACTTATATCCAGAAGCCTCCCTATTTTAACGACTTCACCCGCGCTATCTCTGAAAGGCCGCCACTAAAAAACATGCGATGTCTGGCCCTCTTCGGCAACTCAATCACCACCGACCACATCTCGCCTGCCGGCGCATTCCGCTCTGACTCCCCTGCAGGCTTCTACCTCAAAGCCCACGGAGTGCAAGAAGAAGATTTCAATAGCTACGGCAGCCGGCGAGGCAACCATCTCGTGATGATGCGTGGCACGTTCGCCAACGTCCGGATCAAAAACAAAATGGCCGATGGCAAAGAAGGCGGCTACACCAAACTGATGCCCGAAGGCAAGCTTATGACCATTTTCGAAGCATCAGAGCAATACGCGAAGAAAAAAACTCCCCTCCTCATTTTTGCCGGCGCCGACTACGGCATGGGCAGTTCCCGCGATTGGGCAGCCAAAGGAAGTTCCCTTCTCGGCGTGAAAGCCGTCGTGGCAGAGAGCTTCGAGAGGATCCACCGGAGTAATCTCATCGGCATGGGGGTTCTTCCCCTTACCTTTAAAAAAGGGGAAAACATCGAAAGCCATCACATCAAAGGAGACGAAGTCTTCACCATTACCGGCCTAGAAAAAATCCTTCATCCGCGTCAAGAAGCAGTGCTAGAAATCGATCGGAACGGCCACATCGAAAAAGTGACTCTAACCGTCCGGCTCGATACCCCGATCGAAATCGACTATTACCAACACGGCGGAATCATGCCCTATGTGCTCAGGCATAGAATCGAAGAAACAACGTCTTGTTGACATCCCCCCCTAAGTGGAGGATTCCTACTGCAGTCAGTTAGAAACTAACAGACTTAACTTCGCTGGATTCCTTCTTTGAGCGGCCTAAATGCACCGTCTCTCCACAGGCTAATAAGCGATGTCCTCACTCTAAAATATTCATCGCACCAACAACAATCGATTCTAGCTAGCTTTCACGTCAGAAACTATCTCAAGAATTTTTGTTAAGAACCACCAGATGTCAGTCGATTTTAGGGTTCTTTTACACCGCTTTTCGAATCCAAATGTGAATACTCTCTTAGCTAAAGCAGGAGGAGCTTGTCTCAGCATTGCTCCACTCTCAAGGACTCAGCTTTCATGTATCCAGCCGGATAAAATTCACAAAAGATGAGGTGACGGAGTATAATCATCTTTTTTGGGTTATTTATGCATCGAATGCTGATCAAAATCAATTCATTGAGAAAGCAGTATGAAAGCGCAACAATTCTCAAAGAAGCGCTGAAAGGAATTTCTTTAGAAATTCGCGAAGGGGAGATTTTCGGTCTTTTAGGCGTTAATGGTGCCGGTAAAACGACCTTATCCAAGATTTTGGCGGGGCTTAACCCCCCAACTTCGGGCGACGTCCAATACCAAAATCGATCTATCTACGAAGACATCATCGGCTATCGGAGGATTGTCGGCTTTTGTCCACAGAAACCGAATCTTGATCTGGCCCTTTCTCTAGAAGAGAATCTCCAATTTGCGGGCCACTACTATGGAATGAAATCGAATGACATCCGAACTCAGATCGCCTCACTCATGGACCGATTCAACCTCCATGCGTGTGCGAAATCCAAGGTTTCCACTCTTTCCAGCGGTTATAAACAGCGCTTGTTGATCGCTAGGACACTGATCCATCGTCCCAAATTCATCATTCTTGACGAACCCACAGTGGACCTCGACCCGCAGATCCGGCATCAACTTTGGAGAGAGATTTTGCAACTCAAACAAAAGGGAGCTTCTGTTTTGCTGACAACCCATTATCTCGATGAAGCCGAATCTTTGTCAGACCGGGTTTGTATCATCGATGCGGGATCACTGAAGATAATTGACACACCAAAAAACCTTCTAGAACTTCATCAAAAAACAAAGCTCGAAGAAGTATTTTTAAAACTTGTGCAAGAGGAGAGTGTCTATGCCTGATAATACCCATGTAAACAACTCTCTCCTAAAGGAGAAAGCTTTTATAGGATGAAAAGATCTACTAGATACACTTCCATCATCTTCCAGCTATTCCGCCGCGATTTTCTGATTTTTAAAGAAGAATTCGGCGGGAAGATGTGCGATTTTGCGATTTTACTATTCACAAATGTATTGGTTTTCGGCTACCTCTTTCCCACTTATGGCCTTCCATCCGATTATGGTCCCTTCAATCTAATCGGGGTAATCGCAGTCCTAGGCTTTTTCGAAGTGATCGGAAAGGTGAGCCTGATCATCACAGATCTGGAAGGCGACCAAACAATCCTCTATCTCCTCTCGCTGCCGCTTCCCTCCTGGCTCGTATTCGTCTATATCGGCGTTTCCTGGTCAACGATAACTTCGATCTTCTGCCTACTTCTCTTCCCTCTTGGCAAACTGTTGCTTTTCACTCAGTTTTCCTGGAGCAAAGTCAATCTTTGGCAGTTCACTCTAGTCTTCCTCATGGCGAATCTCCTTTTCAGCTTCTTTGCACTCTGGCTCTCCAGCGTCCTGAAAAAGATGAGCAACGTCAACCATCTTTTCGTATGGGTGATCAATCCGATGTTCATGTTTGGAGCCTATTTCTATTCATGGACATCGGTGCATCAGGCCTGGCCTGTAGCAGGATATCTTCATTTGATCAATCCGCTTGTCTATGTAATGGAAGGGATACGTGCAGCAATGCTAGGTCAAGAGGGGTATCTTCCCTTTTGGATCTCTTTGGGGGCACTTATTATCTTTACATCGTTTTTTGGATGGGATGCCATTCGGAGACTGCAAAAACATCTAGATTGTGTAAAAGTCTGAAAAATAGTTCTTGTAATGATTTGAGCAAAGATTTTTCTCTCTTGATGGAGGTGGAGAGATGCATTCAGAACTTTTCGATGGAAGGTCTTCAGCGATCCAATCAATCTTATTTTGAGGAAAACGATAATAGACCTCTTTCGAAACTCCATTTGCTTGCCAAAATTGCCATTTTTGGCA
>CAZFWE010000141.1:0-4972 GCA_964522685.1 uncultured bacterium
CACTCCCGCCATCTCGACCCCAGTCGGACCACCGCCGATAATGACAAAATTGAGGTATTTTTTTGCATCGGAAATGCTGTCGCACCGCTCCGCTTTTTCAAAGGAGATCAAAATTCGTTCGCGGATTTTTAAAGCATCGGATAGGGTTTTTAGCCCCGGGGCAAACTGTTCCCATTCATCTTTGCCGAAATAGGAATGTCTCGCGCCGAGAGCGACAATGAGATATTCATAGCTGATTTTATCGCCGTTTTTGAGTTGGATTTCCTTAGCTTCTTTATCGATTTTCTCAACGGAACCCATGAGAACGGTGATATTGTCATACACGGCTAGAATTTCGCGGATTGGAACTGCAATGTCTCCGGGGGAGAGGGAAGCGGAAGCCACTTGATACAGAAGAGGCTGAAAAAGGTGGTGGTTTGTTTTGTCGACGAGCCAAACATCGAATTTTGTATTCCCAAGTATTTTCGCAGCGTTGATCCCGGCAAATCCTCCGCCTAGGATAACGACCTTCGTATATTGCATGAGCCTGACTCCAATCTATTATATACAGAAATGAACGCAAAAATTAGTTTTTGGCAGCATCAGCTTGGGAGCAAATTTTTGGTCCTCACTCGCGCCTTGCCTCTCGGCAATGGTCGCTCGCTCTGAAGACAAAAATTTGCGCCGCTTCCTTGCCAAATTCCCAACTTTTGCGTTCATTTGTGTATATATGCAGCATATATGCAGATTTTTTTTGTTTGTACAGTTTTCCTAAAAAAAAATGAGAATGTCCCACGCCCCCATTTGAACACTCGATCTGTTAATAATAAAAAACGTGTTTTCATTATTTCTTGTTTATGACAGAGTGGGGATTCAAAGTGTTATTTGATTGGAAATGAATTCACAGATTCGCGATTTTTTTCGGGTTGGTGGAAGCCATGATTCTCATTTTAAGGAAGTAAGGTTCTTAAGCGAAGAGCCAGATCTTCGTTGGGAAGATGTTGAAAAAACCGGACTTTCGCGCAGTTGGTTTGAGCTTTCCCGCATTTCCATGCAAGATCGAGTAGAATTTTCTCGCGAATTTTGGCTGAGTCGATTCTCTTTTCATCCGATGGCGACGAAAAATCTCGTCGAATTTTTTGACAAGCTCGATGATATCGCTGTGATTGTTTGCAGACAGACCGATGAGGAGCCTTGGGAACCAGAATTAGTGTATAGCCTTGGAGATAACTCTTGTTTTTTCCGCGGGAGGCCTCCCGCGGAGGAAGAAGAGATCGATTGGGCGAAAAAGCAGCTCGGCGAAAATTTGCCACCCGATTATTGGACCTTTTTTCGTTTGCACAACGGGTTTGGAAAATTGACCGAGTTGGGGCTCTTACCGCTTGAAGATTTGGAAGATGCGAGAAACCGGTTGATCAATGCGTGTCTTAAAGATGACAAGTCGTTGCGGATGGGAGAATTGTGGCTCGATCCCCAATCCCTTTTTCCCTTTTACGAAGAATATGGTCTAGGAAGTTTTCAGTGTTTTAATGCGGAATGGTATCCGAGCAGTGAAATGGGAAATCTATATTTTTCTAGCATTGAAAATACAGTTTCAGATACTAGCGATCGAAAGACATGGACAGAAAATTTAGCTTACCCCACATTTTTAGAGTGGCTCACTGCATTTTTAGAAGGGATAAATAGGTCGCCATAAATTAAGAGTATGTATTTAATCCAACATTTTTACGAGCAGCACGGGAAGTATTTAGGCCTAGTCCTTTTAGCGGGGAGTGGCGGATTATCCCGTCGTATTAACAAATCAGAAGTTCACCGTCCTGGCTTGAGTCTCTCTGGCTATTTAAAAGGATACGTCTCTGCGCGGATCCTCGTGTTCGGTAAACAAGAGATCGAATATTTACGGGAAACCGATCCCAAAATAAGAGAGAATCGTCTCCAATCAATCCTGACCGCTTCGACTCCTGTTGTGATCGTTGCCCGCGGATGTAAGCCTCCGAAAGAGATGCTCTCAATTTGCGATAAGAAATCCATCCCTCTATTCAAAGCGGGACTTACTGCGACGAATCTATTAAGCCGAATCACTTTTCTCTTACTGGAGGAATTTTCTCCGAGCATTACCTTGCACGGCACGCTTGTCGAAGTATTCGGCGTCGGAGTTCTCATTCAAGGCGAATCGTCTGTGGGGAAAAGCGAGGCGGCCCTAGGGCTGATTGAACGGGGGCATCGGCTCATTTCGGACGACGTCGTCCGCGTCAAAAAAAAAGAAGGGTCATATCTGATAGGCTGCGGACCTGAGCTTACGCGCCATTTGATGGAGATTCGGGGAATCGGAATCATCAATGTCGCCCATCTTTATGGGGCCGTTTGCGTCCGTCCCGATAAAGAGATTGATATTGTGGTCAAACTCGAAGAATGGGATGACAAGCATTTTTATGACCGGGTGGGTCTTGACGACAAGTTCATCGATGTTCTCAGTGTTAGCGTTCCTTATCACATTTTACCGGTCAAACCCGGCCGCGATGTCGTTCTTTTGCTCGAAACAATCGCCCTCAATCACCGCTTAAAGGACATGGGATATAACTCAGCAAAAGAATTCAACGCGAAGCTCCTTGAGGCGATCGCGCGCCGCCAGAAAAAAAGGATAGAACGTGAAGCTCGTGCGTAAAATAAAAGTGAAAAATTCCTTGGGATTGCATACTCGGCCTGCAGCAGCTATCGTCAAATTATTGCAGCCGCGCAAATCGACGGTTTTATTCACTTATAAAGACGAGACCATCAATGCCCGCAGTATCATGAGCATTCTTATGCTCGCAGCCAAAAAGAACTCGCAGATTACGATTACGATTGATGGCGAGGATGCGGAAATTGCAATGGATCTTCTCTGTAAAGCATTTGAAGAAGAGTTTGGAGAAAAATAAATGGTTCCAGCTGAAGAAGTCGTTCTCCGGGGGCTTCCTGTCAGTAAAGGGATCGGCATCGGATTTCCGATTTTCTTTTCAAATTGGGAAGAAGATGTTCTGGAGGTAGAGATTTCAGCCAAGGATATCGATCGGGAAATCGATCGTTATCGCAAAGCACTTTACCAAAGTCGCGAAGATTTGGAACGGCTCCGCAAGATGTCTCTTCACGAAGGGCCCCCTGAAATCGTCGCGATCTTGGGGACTCATCTCGAAATGATGCAAGACCCGATGATGACGACCGTCATTGAGGATAAAATCCGCGATTTGCAAAAGAATACCGAGTCGGTTTTTCACCATTTGATCGAAGAATACAAAAAGCGGTTTAGCAATCTCCAGGACAGCTATTTCCAAGAGCGGGTTCGCGACCTCATCGACGTTTCGCGGCGGATTTTGAACCATCTTTGCCCGTTGCAGCGGATTCAAATGTCGGAGATTCCCAACAATACGGTGATTCTGACCCACGTGCTAGTTCTTTCAGAGACTGTCGAGGCCAATGCCTCTCTCGTGAGTGCGTTCGTCACTGCTGCCGGTGGAATCACATCCCATGCCGCGATTATCGCTCGTGCGAAGGGCATTCCGTTCGTAGCGAACATCGATATCAAGATTTTCAAGCGGATTGAACTTCAATCGCTCATCGTAGACGGTTCTCAAGGCCTCGTCATCATCAACCCGAATCGGAAAACGCTTAAAAAATACCAGGGGATCAAGAGAGGACAGCAGGAGAGCTACAAACTCCTCAAAAGCTCAACACACCTGAAAGGGGAGACCATCGATGGCTATGAAGTGAGAATTTTCGCAAATCTGGAAAACCCGAAAGAAGTCGACCTCATCTTAAAAAACGGTGCTCTCGGCATTGGCCTCTTCCGCTCCGAATATCTCTTTTTGTCCAAGAAAGAATTCCCATCCGAAGAAGAACAATTCGAGATCTATAAAAAGATGGTGCGGCAACTTCGAGGTCGTCCGTTGGTGATTCGGATCTTCGATATCGGAGGCGATAAAAAAATCGATCTTCTGCCGGAGCAGCGCGATGCGAAATATTTCGCTTTAGTAGGGCATGAAATGAATCCCTCCCTCGGCTGTCGTGCGATCCGCTTCCTACTCCGGTTCCCAGAGCTTTTGGAATCGCAGCTTCGTGCTATCATCCGCGCAAGCGCTTTCGGAGAGATCCACATCTTGATCCCGATGGTATCGGATATCTCCGAACTGAGACAAGTGAAGGCAATCGTAAGTCGGCTCTCTAAAGAATTGAAGCAGCTGGGAATCAAGTTTGCAAAGACCATTCCTGTCGGATGTATGATCGAAGTTCCGTCGAGTGCGATCATGTGCGATGCACTCGCCCAAGAAGCCGATTTCCTATCTATTGGGACCAATGATCTCGTCCAATATGTCATGGCCGCCGACCGGAGTAACCCTCATACCGTAGATCTCTACTTTTCAACGCATCCAAGCATCCTGCGCCTCATCCGGATGGTCGTAGCTTCTTCCAACTGCGCTCGTAAACCAGTGATTCTCTGCGGAGAGTGCGCTGCAGATCCAAGTCTTATCCCATTATTGCTGGGTCTTGGCATCCGCGAATTTTCGGTTGCAGTTCGCCATATTCCGATCGTTAAGCATACGATTCGCAAATGGCGCATCCTGGAAGCATGCCGTCTTGCCGAAGGGGCTCTCGAGCATACTGGCGCTCAAGAACTCAAAGAATATCTCGCGGTCGAAACGGTTCGTTAATATGGATAAATTTTAATTTCACTCCTTTCAAAGATTTGATAGTTGTTTTGCTGGTTGTTAAGCCTCTTAAAATGAAATGGTCTTTGTTTTCGATTGATTAACGGAATAAAATGAAGTGTCATTTTTTTTATTCCGGAAATTCAGGAACGAAGGCGCAAGGTGTTTTTCGCGTCAAACTGTTGTTGGGCACTGTTGATCGCGGTCTGAATCGATTCGATGATCCCAATGGCACTTCCTATTTTTTCGCCCATTGTAGGTTGAGTTGCTCTGTTGGATGTCAATGGTCTCTGAGCCGGCGCAAAATTAGG
>CAZFWE010000142.1:0-4921 GCA_964522685.1 uncultured bacterium
CCGATTTTCCCGAGAAAAATGCCATCGGAATCTCCTCGATACGATCGATCTTGATCAAGCGAATCTTACCTATATTCTCGACACAGCGAAAGGAAGCGAACATTTTGTCAAACAAGAGAAAAATGTCGTTGAAATTCGAGAGGGGAGTGAAGCGGGCGCGTTTTTAAAACTCCTCGATTAGGTTGAATCACTCTCTTTGCATCCAGAAACTGTCCTCTATTTCGTTGAAGACGACTATTTGCACAAGGCCAGCTGGGTTCAGCTCCTTTTGGAAGGGATTATGGTGGCCGATTATGTAACTCTTTACGATCACAAAGATAAATATTTTTTACCGATATACCATTCGCTTCGATCGCAAATCTTTCATACTAAATCCTGTCACTGGCGTACCATCCCTTCGACGACGCAAACCTTTGCCGTCCGGTGGGAAACGCTAGCTGAAGATCTTTCTGTCCATCGGAAATTTTCTAGGGGTAGACAAATTAGTCAAGATCATCAAAAATTCATTCATCTTTCAAAACGCGGCCGTACGCTAATCTCCTCTTTGCCCGGTTTTTCCACCCATGCCGAGCCGGAATTCGCTTCGCCTTGTTTTGATTGGAATCAGATATAGGAGTCTCTATGAATACAATTGCTATCGAATTGAAAAAAATACCAGCTTGGGCCAAAGACGTATGCCTTGTTATCGGCTCTAGCCTTTTGATCTCGCTCGTTGCCTACATTGCTATCCCACTTCCTTTTACCCCGGTTCCTCTCGTTGTGCGAAGCACTCTAATCCTCTTGCTCTCCGTTCTTCTGGGAAGCAAGCGAGCTCCCGCTGCGGTTGCTCTTTTTCTAGTGCAAGGTACCTTAGGCCTTCCCGTCTTCGCGCAAGGCGCAGCTGGAGTTGAGTACTTCTTAGGTCCTAAAGGGGGCTATCTCATCGGCTACCTTATCGCAGCCTATACCGTGGGCAAGATCGTGGAGCTATTTGGAAAAAGAACTTTAGCCAACGCCTTTATCGCTATGCTTGCTGGGAATGTGGTGCTTTTCCTCTTCGGAGCGGCTTGGCTCTCGGCTTTTGTCGGCGGCATAGAAAGAGCGATCCTTCTCGGAGTTGTCCCATTTCTGCTCGGCGATTTTCTTAAAATTGCACTGAGTCTAAAAATTCTTCAGTGGATGGGCTGGGTTAGGGCCTGTTAAATAGTAAGGAATAGAGATCCCGGGCATTATGCCCGGGAGTATTTACAGCTGGAGTTACAAACGTTATGAGAAGAGGTAGGGGGTGATCCAGTGCAACCAAGAGACTATCCAAAGAGATTATCCAGGACACCCTTTGAATCCTCCATTTGACCACTGTCTGTTAAGTATACTCGAGGCGGAGTTACCTGTTTTACCTTGTCGTCCATCGGTACAACGGTTTTTACCGTTGCAAACGCTGAACCCTCTATCTGACGAGTTTGCGCGAATTCAGATCCCATCCCTCGCATCGCTTGTTCTGTAGCGACTAAGCGCTCTTCAAAGCTCATCGCATTCCAATTTGAAATGGAGGTACAAGGAGCTTCTTTGGCTTTATTCTCCGCCCATTCTTTTTCATCTTCCGGGGTGAATTTTTGGCTTGGGTGTTCAGCATAGATTGCCGCCTTTGATTTTTCTCTCCGGGGCAGATTAAGTACTTCTCCCGTGCTTAATTCAATTGTTTTAGCAGGACCAGAATGATTTGCATCGTACCAAAACCTTTCGAATTTCTGGGCTATGTGTTGCGCTTCTGCTTTATCTAAGAATTTATTGGGTTTATCGATGAGTCCATTTTTTGCTAGTTCATTTTGAGCCTCGACAAAACCAGTAAGGTGGAGCAATACTGCTTGAGGATCTGCATTGCGGTCATCCATTCGATAATGGTTATGATTCATTCCCGATTCCTTTTCGCTAGTATGCATTTTCTTCACGTGCAAGGAATTTGTACCTCTCCAGTATTTTTCACAATGGCCTGGTACGGTCATATGGCCGAGACCTGCAGATTGGAATACTTCATCTCTAAATTCCTGATGAGTTACATCATGAGGCGCTGTGAAATACCATGTCATAGTTCCACCTTTAACTTGGAACATAACCCTTGTATCTACAGTTTCGTTTTCGTCTTTAATCTCATAAACCTTTCCCTTCGTAAGCCTAAATTTAGCGCCGGATGCCTCCATCTGACTTTTTTCTTGGCTGTATTGTTCAGTGAGTTGTCGATCGAACAAGGTTTGCAATGTTTTGGCCTTAGAACTCCGATTTTCATCGAAAGAAGACCATGCTTTAGTAGTTTGAGTAGTGCTCAATATTGCATTAAATGCCATTTTTATCACCTTTTTAATGTTTTTATTAAAAATCACTTTTATATTGTTAATATTATATCAATAATTAAATTAACTTTAAACTATTTGTTAGTGATATTAATCTCATTATTATCCCGGGAATGGCTCTCTTGTATAAATCCCGCTTGCAACTTATCCCGATTTTGTGAAAAATCCATGAATGCGCATGTTAAAATTGCTGGGTGGTCTTCTTTTGCTCGGAGTTGTTTTCGGCGGAGCTTTTTATTTGGGAAAAGAGCGTCGACATTCAGGGATAAAGGAGGCAGAAACCCTCTTTCAGCCGACGCTGTATCCCGTAATTAACCGCTCATTCGCGGTTGTAATTGTTTGTCATAACAACGGCGCTTTTGTTGAAAAAACGCTTCAATCGGTGTTTTCGCAAAATTATCTCGATTTTCGTATTTTCTACATCGATGACGGCTCGAACGACGGCAGCTTTGAGCTGGCGCAAGATTTAATTTATGAAAGCGGCCAGTTGATGCGAGTGACGATGATCCGGAATGAAGAGCGATTAGGGACAGTGGCAAACTTAAGCCGGATAATCGATACTTGCCCCGATTCTGAGATCATGGTCGTGATGGGAGGAGAAGATTGGCTGGCGCATGAGTGGGTGCTTTCGAGGCTCAATCAATATTATGCCGATCCCGATCTTTGGCTGACATTTGGCCAATATCGGGAATATCCCGAATATTCCTTGGGTTTTTGCCACCCCCTGGTTCAAGATAAGCCTGCTCGGAACCAGCCATTTACTGCATCCCACTTGAAAACGTTTTATGCGGGGCTTTTCCGGCAGATCCAGCCAAAAGATTTGATCTTTGACGCAGATTTGGCGTACATGGCGCCGATGCTCGAAATGGCCAAGGGTCATTCGATGTTTATTCCGGAGATTTTGTACATTGAAAATCGAGCCGTGCCGCGCAAAGAAGACCGGGAGGTTATCAGCGCTTCCGAGAAAGCGGTCCGCGGCTTAAAAGCCTACGAACCAATTCCGAGGATTCCTCTATGAGTCGTCTCTTTTTTCTCTTGGGAGTTTGCGCAGCGGCTCTGATTGGTTTCGGCCTAGGATCGGGGTATCTAACGCGAGGAGAGGGCGCGAAGGTAGTGGCAGGGATCCACCCCGAAAAAGAATTTCCAATCACAGAGTACAAGTCATTTGCCATCGTCCTTTTCGCGCATAACGATGCGGCCTGGTGTGAGAGAGCTCTTTATTCCATTTTTGCGCAGGATTACGACTATTACCGGGTCCTATTCATCGACGACGGCTCGCGGGATGACACGTATGAAAAAGTGAGAGATTTTGTCATTGCGAACCAGCAGGAACACCGAGTCATCTTGATGCGCAATGAAACGGAAATGGGCGCGATTTCCTCCCTCTACCGGGTCGCCGGCCATTGCCTCGATCGAGAAGTTGTAGTCCCACTTCTTCTCAGCGATTGGCTGATCGGTCCCCAAGTCCTTTCTTCTTTGAACCGCGCCTTTCAAAATCCTGACGTTTGGATTGGCTGTGGAAAAACACTCACTTACCCATCCTATGCATTTCTCGACCTACCTGAGTGGAATTGGAAAAAGATCGAAAAAAAGGGATACTCCGATTATGAAGGATTGCGCGCCTTTTATGCAGCGCTTCTCAAACAGCTTCCGCTTCAAAATGCATTTGCCAAAAACTTTTCCCTGATTCCTCTTTTGGAACTTGCCGGGGGGCGAGTGAAAAATATCCTCGAACCACTTTCTTTCCGCAACTGCGTCTCTCCGAACTCCTCACAAAGCAGATCCATTTTTGGGGCGTCCCCCATCACCCATCATTACGCACCCCTCTCGGCATTCCCCAAAAGCGAGATCCGCTCTCCAGAGGCCGACATTGTCGTTTTTTCCAATGACAGACCATTGCAGCTTTTCGCAGTCCTTGAATCGATCCAGCGCTACGCAATTGGCTTTCGCCGCATTGCAGTGCTCTACCGCGCCTCTGATAAATACGCTTCCGCTTATAGCCAGATGAAAGAAATTTTTCCCGATATCTCCTTTGCTATGGAAGGGGAGCGGTGGAATGAATCTCTTGCCGAATACGTTCTCTTGGCCAAAGACGAGCTCGTCTTGAAAGAAACCGTCGATTTGAAAGTATGCATGGAGGCAATGGAAAAGACCCATGCTGATGATTTTTTCCTCGGCGTGATCGAATCGCCTTCGAACAAGATGACCCTTTCAGCTCAGCTGATCGCTTTTACGCCGGAGAAAGCCCCCGCTATGGCCCTTTTGCGCAAAGACTCA
Organism: uncultured bacterium; assembly: GCA_964522685.1. GTDB lineage: Bacteria > Chlamydiota > Chlamydiia > Chlamydiales > SM23-39 > CAITMJ01. Next base: position 4,605 of record CAZFWE010000142.1, read on the forward strand.
ATCAAAGAATGCAAACGGATGAAAGATGCTTTGGAAAAAGGCTATTCGGAAAAGAGCATTGCGCTTGCTTTTGAAGACCCGAAAACGGCCAAGCTCCCCCTCGATTTTCCGGAAGAGCTTTTAGCCAAATTTTACCAGGGATTTAAGATCGACCTCGAATCAATCGAGTTCGAAGGTCGTCCAGATTTTGTCCCAAGATAATTATTTATTGCCTTTCTTATTGCGCCCGATGTCGGAGCTTTCTCTATTTTGGTCCGTTTTTTTTTCATGAGCTTTTTCAGTTTTATTCGAATAGCCTCTTTCTTTATCCGTGAAAT
>CAZFWE010000143.1:0-4875 GCA_964522685.1 uncultured bacterium
TGGCAAAAACAATCGTGAGAAGGTTCAAAAATAACTTTTAGAACACCCTCTTAGAATTTGTTTTTCTAATTCTAAGTGATCTGTTTGCTGTTTTTTTAGAGAGGAAAAGAGATTTTCGACTTCATCATATCGTTCAAACATCGTGATTATTGTGTGGATGATTGTGATTGTTTTATGCCTTTTCATTAAATCATCGGAACTTTCTTTTCTTCCGCCACTCTTATTTTCGACTAAAACTTTTAATTCTTCTCTGGTAGTCTCTTCTAATCGCTCATTTGAATAATTCTTAACTAGGGCTTCGAAATCCTCCGTTCTTGGATTTCTTTTTGTAGAATCTAAATTTGTAAAATAAATATTTGTTGCATCTAAATATCCAAGGAGCTGTGTCTCTGTTTTTCTTAATTTATAAAGCTCTATAGAAAAGCGTAAATAATTAAAATAATGTTCGACATGATCGCCGGGAACATGATTAGAGAATAGAATGCCGCACAGTTCATCCCATTCTGAATCCGAAAGACGTAGCTCAATAGGTAATTGTTGTATAAATGAATGTCTTGCATCTTCAATGTATTTTTCTATTTCTGAATATTTCTGATCAATAACAATATACTGTAATCGATAAAATTCTTCCTGATCATCCCATCCTATAGAATGGATGTTTTCTTTAAATGTGGGATTTAATGATTGAGGGTGGAGTTGAAAGACCCTTTTTGTTCCAGAAATTCCACCTTCTGAGGCGTTGCATTTTTGCATAGAAGGCACGCCTTCCTTAATAAAGATAACAGGACCTCGCCTGGCTAGAAAATAGATGAGAGCTGACCGGTCTGATAAATATTGTGGGTTGCCATGTTGGTCTCCTAACAGGAGGAGATTTGCGTCTTTTAATGTTGAGATGTTGAATGTAAGTCGAGCTTCATAAGGGGAAAGAAGCCGTCCGAGTTCTTTATCCCGGTTCTCTAGCTCGTTTTTTGCAACAGTTTGCACTGTTTGTGATGTTTCCTCAAAGGCCTTCAGGAAAGCCTTTAGATCGGCATCTTGCAAATAAGAACAAATTTTTTCTAAGGAGTGTGAATTTAAACTATTAATTGTCATTTTATTGTTCCGTTGCCTTTGATTTTGTTCTAAATTATAGAAAATTTGAATTAAAAAGAAATAAAATGAATTTTTAGTAATTCGTGTAAAATGATAAATTTACGCTCTTTAATGTACGAAAGGCCTTACACACTCAACATTAAGATTGCCAAATACCCTAAGAAGATCGTAAATTGGTGAGGTTTCCTATGGACTGATAGCTCAGTGGATAGAGCTCCCGCCTTCTAAGCGGGCGGTCGCTGGTTCGAGTCCAGCTCAGTCCAATTTTTTTTACCAATTGGCGTGCCTTATGAAAACTCAAAAGCTCCTCGGGGACGTTGTCCTTTCAAAAAAATCCTTCACTGATCTCGATGCTGCTTTCCGAGAATTTGAAAAAAAAGAATTCAAGTCCCTCGTCGATCGAAAAAGAAGCGATTTGGTCAACAAAACTCTTTTGGAGCTCATTCAAAAGGAGCCGGAACCTTGTTTTTTGCTCCCTGCGGTCTTGGAATTCTTGGAGCGTGCGGATAAAGAAAAACTCCTGGAGCACTACGTCTTCAACAGCTTCGAGATCTGGCTTAATCAGCATTCGGGATTGACTGCTGAGGAAAACTACCGCGTCCGAGCAAAAATCGCAGGGAAGTTCATCCAACGGAGCGACTATCAAGCGCTATTTCCGATCGGAATGGGCAAGGTTTATGAAGGGCCTCACTTCGTAACGGCTCATAAGTCGCCCGATTTGGACACGACTGTGGCCTCTTTCTGGGGCTGGCTCGACGCGTTTGCGGCCCGTGTTAGCAATGGGATGCATATGTGGAATGTGCCGGGAGGGCCTCCCGCTTCGCAGATCGAGATCGACTGGATCTTTCGCGATCTATTGGGTCCGGCTGTGTTTACACATTTGGCAAAAGTCAGGACGGCACTTCATATTTCGGCGAGCGATTTAATGACTCGCAACGGGATGATGACAAAGTATTTGAGCGATTCGATCGCGCACATCGACCATGACTGCGATCAAAGCGCGGTAGTGGTGGTGGATGACGATGGGTTCTATCTCGACGATTGGCGTAGCATCGATGTCGAAGGGGTCCAGGAAGTGATTTTACTGTTAAGCAGTTGCCTTCGCTGGTTCAAAAATATGCTCAATCTCCACTTAATCGGATGTTTTGCGAAAGATCCATTGCATTTTAACGCGATGAAATCAGAATTTAAACGATTTTTCGAGTCGAAACTCGCCGATTGCGAACCGGTTCTTGAATTTACCCAGAAACAGAAACAGAAGACGGAAGATTTTCTTGTTCGGGTGCTCTCTTTGAAGCTGGGATTGCAAACGACCTTCGAAGAATTGGGAAATCATTTCGGTAAAGTCGGAGCGATCTCTTTTTTTGAAGAAGCTGAAAAGCTTTTCGACGGCAATGGCTGTTTGATCGATCAGCGGTCGAAGATTTTTAGCTTTTTGGAAAAGGCGATTGGTCAGTTGAACACCTGGATTATTGAGATCCGGAAGCGGCTCGAAAAGCTCGATATTGCGTTGAAGACGAAAACGGAAGTATTTGCTCATCATCCTACGTTCTTATCGGTACGCGCAGACATCGAAGAAATTCGGAGCAAGATGGGATCTCACGGCTATCTTTCGGTCGGATATCCCGATCAAGGCAAATTCTATCCCGTCGGGATTGTCCAAGCTTCCGATGTGAGGAAAGCGATTTTAGGGACTGTCTCGCTTCGCGATTTTTGCAATCGGGAAGAAATGGGCATTCCTCCGTATCTCGAAGTCATTAGTGTGATCGATCACCATAAGTCTATTTTAAATACTGCGACGCCGCCCTTTGCGATAATCGCAGACGCTCAATCATGCAACTCGCTGGTCGCAACCCAAGCATTTCTGATCAATGACCGCACTTCTCTTCACGGCCAAACACTTTCCGATATGGAGGCAGAACTGAAGAAGCAGTTGAAGGATCCTTTGCCTTTAGGGACTCGGCTTTCACAGCGGCTTTTGAGGAAGCGGCTGGTGGCGCAAGAGAAAGGCAGCCATTATGTGCATCCAGATCGCGAGTTCATCGAATATCTCCATTTCCTTTACGCGATTCTTGACGATACCGATCTTTTGAACAAAGTAAGTGCGATCGATGTTGAATGCGTCAAAGAACTCTTAAACCGGATGAAATCGATTGCAGCGCAGCGGGAATGTGAAGTTGTTTCTTTGGATGATCTGCCTCGGGACAAAAATTTTGTAAAAAAAGCCGCTGAAAGGATTTTGAAAAACGAAGAGATGTACTCTCTTTACCGAAAAGTGTATGTCTATCGGGAAAAGGAAATCGAAAAGAATATGCATCTTACCGCGGAAGGGAAGATTTCAAATTTGTTTGCCGATACGAAAGAACAGAACGGATGCTGTCGCGTAGGGCAAACTAAACTATTTGCCGTAAACCTTCCAGTTTTTGAAAAGAATGCAAATGCTATTCGCCGCGTTTGGTTGGATCTGGCGAAAAAAGTCGCGGTTGAAAAACCAGATATCGCACTTCATATCCATATGATCAGCACAATCGCAAGTGCGGAAGAAGTGTATAAGGGCTCTTCTTCTAAATACTCTCACAAGGATGAGCTTTGGATTTGGATCCCCAACGAAGAGCTGGCCATCGAATTGCTGAAGCGTTTTCTAATTTCCTTCCAATCATCTCCCGGGCTCAAGAATAATCCGATGGAAGTGGAATTTTTGGGAGATAATGCCAATGAACTCTCGCAAATATTCAAGGAGAGCTTTGATCCAATTCCGCAAAAGATTTCAAAACAAGGTCTTCCGATCGCAATCTTGCGCTATCTCGCAGGTTCATTGAACTCCCGCAAGGCGATGATCTCGCCTTTTTTACCGTCGTAAAATCTGAAGGTCCCCTCTTGTAGAGAGAGGGGAGAACCTATCAAAATTTTGTAAACACCCTCTTTACGATTGCGCTTCTTCTTTGTCGTCTTCGATGATTTCAAGGTTGACGCGAATGCCGTTGCGACTTGCAACGGACATTAAAAGCGTTCGGATGGCATTGATGGTTTTGCCTTTTTTCCCGATGATTTTTCCAATGTCGGATTTTTCAACGGCCAATTCGATGATGAGGGTGTGAGTTCCCCCGATTTCATTGATTCGAACTTTATCTGGATTGTCTACGAGATTCTTGACGATGTATTCTACAAATTCTTTCATGGTACATACCTCTTGAGGAAATGGTCGTTCGGAAGTTTCAAAAACAACATAAATATTTGTAACAAATTTTTCAATATTTTCTTAGTTCTTAAAGACCCATAGCAGGTGATGGCATTCCCGTGTTTTCGCCATCTTCAATTTGGCAAAGAGAGGGGCCACAAAGTTGGCGCATCCAGTGCTTCATATCTTCGGGCAGAGGCGCCGAAAGGAGAAGTTTTTCTTTTGTGATTGGGTGGGTAAATGAGAGTCGATATGCATGGAGAAGTTGCCTTGAGACGTCCAAAGTGTGATTTATGCGTTCTGCTCCGTAAATTGCATCGCCCAATACGGGTGCCCCCAAATGTTTCAAATGAACGCGAAGCTGATGTGTCCTTCCAGTTTTTGGTTTCAAGATTGCCAAACTCAATTTGTCATTGAATGCCGCAACTTGGATATCGGTGATGGCTTCTTTTCCATCCGGCAAGACAGCCATCTCTTTTCGATGAACGGGATGGCGACTGATTGGCGCTGATAAAAGCCCATTTTTGGGCCGGCCGATGCAAATCGCTAAATAAAGTTTTTCCATTTCTCGATTTGAAAATTTTTCGATGAGTTTTTGTTGTGCT
>CAZFWE010000144.1:0-4871 GCA_964522685.1 uncultured bacterium
CTCAGGGTTGCAAAAAAGCGCTTGTGCGGCAGATCAATAATCCAGTTGCAGGACTCGATTACGGCCTTATCTCGTTCACTGGCATCGGCTATAAACGGAACATGGCCTTCGGCTTTGCTTCCTGCTGCCGCGTCGTCAAATCGGCGGAAGGAATGATCGTCCTTGTCGAAAAAGAAGATGGGCGCATCGCGTTGACCAATATTGAATACTGCGATTTTAAGAAATTCGGCATTGAAGATGAGCCGATTCATCCAGATCAGCCATATTCTCGCTTTAGCTCCAATACGAATATCTTATTCGTCGATTTGCAAGCTGTGGAAAAAGCGGTCGAGTCTCATCCATTCCCAGGTCTTTTGATGAATTTGAAGTCCGTTGGCGAACAATCCTGCTTGGGTCGTCTCGAATCGACGATGCAGAATATCGCTGACGCGTTTGCCGAGCCAAAAAATGGAGAAGCTCCGCTGAAAACAGAAAAGACGTTTGCCACGTATAATTTCCGTCATAAAACGATCTCCGTGGCTAAAAAAGCTTTTCTGCCGGGAAAGGTCCTTCTCGAAACTCCCGAGCAGTGTTTTTATGAACTTCTTTCCGCGAATCGGGAACTCTTAGTTGAATGTGGATTTTCGATTCCCGATGAAATTCCGATTGAAGAATACTTAGAAAAAGGGCCGTCCGTTCTTTTCCTGTACCACCCCGCTCTCGGGCCTCTCTATTCGATCATCCGGGAAAAAATGCGGAAAGGTTCGATTTCTCACGGTTCAGAGCTTCTTTTGGAAATCGCTGAGATCGATTTTGAAAATGTTTCCGTCGAGGGGAGCTTACAAATTATCGCCGAAAGGGTGATCGGCGCTAAAAATAGAGAATCTATTTTAGAGTACACACCTCAAGTCGGTCGGTGTTTTTTGCACGACACAAGCGTGAAAAATTCTGGCGTCGATTGGGGGAGCCGGTCTCCCTATTGGAAGATGGAGCTGCAACGAAGGGAAACGGTTTTAATCGAGCTCAAAGGATTTAGCGAATTTGATGCTCGGGGATGTCATTTCGAAGGGCCTCAACATTTTATCGTCGAAGATGGAACTCGGCTGATTGTGCGTCAGAAGGGAAAAGAGCTTCTCTTGGAAAGAACTCCGATTTCGGAAACACCTTACTGGGAATATTTCTGGGAAAATAAAATTTGTCTAAGAAAGTAGAGAGCGGTTGCAATGACCGCTCTCTAACGGAGAGCATCAGTATGCTTTTCGAGGATCGAAAGGAGGTTATTTCCCTCCTAAGCCTCTGCCTACCGCTGCTATTTGTGCTTCGTCAGCTAGATTTTTAGCCACTCCAGCAGCTACTTCAGCAGATCCTGTTACTGTTGTTGTTGTTGTCTGTTGCGTTGTTGTTGCAACCGTTACCGGCTCCTCAAGGGGATTTTGTGGTGTTTGGTCTTCTTCTATCGTTACTTTTTCCGCGGGCTTGTTGCAGCAGCCGAAGCGGCTGAAGATCAGCCCGATTGCGATGCCTGAGGCGAGCGCGGCTCCGCCGATGATCAATTCGCGAGCATAAGCTCTTACGAACATTGAAGCTCCTGTTAAAAGAGCAGAGAAGAAATTTTTAGCCCAAATAGCTGCTTTCTTCGTGCCTTCCCAAGCGCATGAAGCTCCATCTTGGATCTTGCTTCCTGCGAATTTCATACCGGAGACGAAACTCTGCCAGCATCCTTTTGTTGGCTGCATTACGGGACTCATTGTTGTTGGATTTACGTTCATTAGAAACCTCCTAGACGGTTTTGGGTCATTTTTAGGGTTTAGAGATCGAATAATTATAAGAGCGATTGGATTAATGTAAAGAAAAAGTAATTGTTTCCAGAAGTCCGGTCCTTTAGGGCCGGGTAGTTCAAATCCGAACGCTTGGGTCGAGTTCGAAACTCGGTGCAAGCCTGCCAATCTCGGGTCTTTAGGCCTGGGGTTCATGACGAAAATCCTGTTGTTAAGTGTTTTTTGAATTTTTGACTTTAAGCCGAAAAGCAGTTAATCTCCTTACCTACCCAACAAATAGGTGTCCTATGAATTTTGAGACTCAAGTTAAAATCGAATCAATCGAGCGAAGACTTTCCGAAATGTGGAGGTTTCTTTGACTTAGAGGTCAAAGAACAAAAAGTAAAAGCTCTTGAAGAGAAAATGGCCGATGCTAGCTTTTGGGACGATCAAGATTCATCGCAGAAGGTAATCGCGGAAGTGGGGGAACTTCGTCTTTGGACGGTTCCTTACAAAGAGATCAAAATCAAGTTTCAGGACATCAAAGACCTTCTGCCAGAAGCTTTTGCACTTATTGATGAGGAACTTATAAAAGAGCTTCTCAACGGGCTGGACGAGGTTGAAAAAGTCCTTGGCGATCTGGAAATTCGCAAAATGTTATCTGGAGAGCTCGATAACAAAGACTGTTATCTTGAGATCAATGCCGGAGCAGGCGGAACAGAAAGCTGCGATTGGGCTGCAATGTTATCTCGCATGTACCAGCGATGGGGGGCCAAGAAAGGATGGAAAATCGAAATCATCGACCGTCTTGACGGGGAAGTCGCGGGGATTAAAAATATTACATTTCGCTTTACGGGCCCGTTTGCTTATGGCTATGCCAAGTCGGAAAAAGGGGTTCATCGCCTAGTCCGAATCTCTCCGTTTGATTCGAATGCTCGTCGACATACTAGCTTTGCCTCTGTCGATATCACGCCGATCGTCGAAGACGTCCAAATCGAGGTTCGCCCCGAGGAAATCAGGGTTGACACCTACCGCGCTTCAGGAGCTGGCGGCCAGCATGTCAACAAGACTGATTCGGCCGTCCGAATGACCCATATCCCAACGGGGATCGTCGTTTCATGCCAAAGCGAACGAAGCCAGATCCAAAATCGCGAGACTTGCCTAAAAATGCTCCGTTCGAAACTCTATGAAAAAGAACGCTTCGAACAGCAGGAAAAGATCTCCTCGATGGGCGGCGAAAAAAAGGAGATTGCGTGGGGGAGTCAAATCCGCAATTATGTATTCCAACCCTATACTCTGGTCAAAGACACCCGCACTAAGGTCGAAAAAGGGAATATCGCAGCCGTTATGGATGGAGAAATCGATGACTTTGTCAATGCCTATCTGAAGGAGTTCGGATGATTGAGATTCCTAATTTCGACATTCGGTTTTCTGAAATGGATGACCAACCTTATCTCGAGAAGTGGTTTTTGGACCCGGCTGTATGCGATGATTTCCCTTTCGGGTTCGAAGAGAGGACTGACTCCTTAAAAAATTGGCTCGGATTTTCCCGCTTTAAAGCAAGCCTTACTGGGACGATCAACAACATACCGTGCGCTATTGGGACTCTTTTTTTAATGCCTTATAAAAAAGTCGCACATCACTGCTCGTTTTATCTCATCGTCGACCCCGATCATCGTCGGAAAGGGGTTGGTACATCGATGGTACGTAACCTTCTTCACCTTGCGAAGACCCGTTTTCGCCTAGAGAGTGTCGATGTAGAGGTGTATGAGCTGAACAAACTTCTTTCTATTCTCCAAAAATTGCACTTTGAGCCGTTTGCGAGGCAGGAAAACTATCTATCGGTTGAAGGGTGTAGTCGAGCGCGCATCTTACTGGAGCATCATTTCGTATGATCTCTCTCCGCTATGCCGTCGAGTCGGCTGAAAGGTACCTTATCGAGTGGCTCCTGCAGCCTGGGGTGTTGGAGGGATTTCCTCTTGCGGATCTTCGCGAAATCGAGGATGCTGCGCGCATTTGGATCAGCTACGCCAAGCAAAATGCCGTATTGACTGCTCTTTGGGACGGGGTTCCCTGCGGAATCGCGAATCTCTATTTGCAACCCTACAAAAAATTGGCTCACCAATGTCTTTTTGCGATCATCGTCGACGAAAAATACCGAGGAAAAGGGGTGGGGACTGTTCTTATGAATGAGCTGATGACCCTTGCGAAAAATACCTTTAAAATCCAAATTCTCCATCTCGAAGTCTACGAAGGCAATCCGGCGACAAGACTATATGAGAGATTGGGCTTCGAGCAGTATGGAATCCAGCGCCGTTTTGTCAAGGAAGAGAGAGAAGGCCAAGTTAGATACATTGCGAAAGTCCTGATGCAAAAAAAATTATGAAGTGCCTAGAACGAAAAATAGCCAAGCTCTGTAAGTCTCCCTTTCAGATCCGAATCCACGAAAATAAAACGACTTTTTTGAGGGTCGAGAAAAAAGCGGGAATCTACCGTTTCCACATGCATCGTCTTTTTACCGAAGCTCCTACTCCGGTTCTTGAGGCCGTCGTTCGTTTTGCGCGCAAAAATGATCTCAAGGCCAAAGCGACGATCCAGCGAATGGCCCATCTCTATTTTACGGAAAATCGCCTAAAACCACTTCCTCTTTCTTTCAAAGGGAAAGTCTACGATTTAAAGCAAATCTACAGCCGCGTGAAGAAGAAACACTTTAGAGAGGACTATGATGCGTCCATCGGCTGGGCGGAGAGAAGGTCACAGGGAAAATTCCGTTCCGTCACATTCGGCTCTTATGATCGGCACCACCATCAGATCAAGATCAATCCCATTCTCGATCATAAAGAGGTTCCTCTTTTCTTCCTCGAGTTCGTCGTGTATCACGAAATGCTCCACGCGGTGTGTGAACCCTTCACAGACTCCCAGGGAAGAACCTGGGTGCATACCAAAGAATTCAAAACGAAAGAAAAATTGCACCCTTTCTTTGAATCGGCCAAAGAATGGGAAAAACAGAGTTTAAAATTTCTGAAGAGGGTTTATGGCAGGGCATAGCAAATGGGCCAATATGAAGCACCGGAAAGAGCGATCGGACAAGAAGAAAGGCAAAATCTTCAGCCGTATCACGAGAGAAATCATGTC
>CAZFWE010000145.1:0-4844 GCA_964522685.1 uncultured bacterium
GAAATGCTCAGTTCGGCGTTGCCGCGGCTCCCTCTTGAAAAGCCGAGCCATCTTGTGGGCATTGGAGATCTTGAACCTTTGAAGCGGTGCAGTCCGCTTGGGATTGATACATTCGATAGTTCTTACCCTACTCGCGCCGCTCGCCACGGACTGCTTCTGACGCAAGAGGGGGGAGTCAAAGTGGACAAATCGGTGCACGCTAACCATTTTGCTCCCATCGAGCATGGATGTGATTGTTGGACGTGTCAGCATTTTACGTTGGCCTATCTGCACCATCTTTTCAAAGCGAAGGAATTGACCGCTTATGCTCTTGCTACCGTTCACAATCTTTACTTCATGGTCGACTTGATGAAGCGCACCCGCGAACAGATCCTTGCCAATAAAATTTAAAACGGGATGGCAATGGCAAACCCAGGGCGGCCTGTAGCTGCGGCGTGATTCGCCAATGAACTTGCTGCCAGGAGCACAAAATCGTACCAAGTGTGAATCGCAACGCTCTCCTGCAGGGAGCGGTTTTTATAGGTGATCCATCCAAAATAAGCGCCCATTCCTGTGATTAGAGGTAGGCTAAAGGCGTAATAGCGCCATCGATCTTCCTTGTTTAAAACCAGGGCATTCGGAATATGGGCAGCGCCGAAAGAGAGAGAGGAGAGAGCGATCCCAGCCCAGGGTGGGACGAATTCCAAGAGCGCCGATTGCAAAAAACCTCGAAACATCGACTCTTCTCCGACTCCAATCGGAAGGGCTGCAATGGAAGAAAAGTGGGACGTCGTGGAAGCTTTAAGCTCGATATGGGCTTCGTTCGGAAAGGCGAAGTAAGCAACAGTTGAGGCTAGTGCGAAAGCTCCCAGAAACCCGCCCCATACTTCCGGTTTTTTCAACACGCTGAAGCGGAAAGGAGCGTAGGCGAGCTCGGACAAGCTGTCCGTTGGCATTTTATAGGAGTACCCGATTTGCCCATTGTACTTGCGAACATCTCGATAAGCCGCATAAATGCCATAGAACCAGGTCGCTTGAAAAGTGGCCAAGCTCGTTGTTTCAACGTAAGTTGGAGAGCCCGGTATAGTGATTAAGCTGGCTGAAAAAAAGGCGCTTCCCAGAAGACCTCCAGCCGTTCCCATTTCTCCTAAGTAGAAGTGTCCGAGACCTGGTATTAGAGACGACAAGCCGACTGCTATGACTGAATTTTTGCGAGGCCGATCGACTGGCGGCAGTTCAAGCGGCACGGTTTCTAAAGAAATGGATTGTTGGGACGGGAGAGGATCGATTATCAGAGAATAGTCTGGGCTCGCCCCATCTCCGTCAAAAGTTGCCCCATAGCTCATCGAAACCGCGCAAATCATCAGAAACAAATTTCTCATTCAAAACCTCATTTTTGAGGCGTAGATTATAGGATGTGAGATGATTTTTTGTAAAAGCAAATCACTTGCTTTTATTCGGAAAGAGATGTACTTTAACACTTTTTTTGGAGGTATCACGTGGCCCAATCAAAAGCACAAAGAAATGAAATTCCGATTCTTTTAAATCCGCCTCTTGTCGAAGTCATCTACGAGTTGCGCTGGGAGTTGCAAGGCGATGCACAAACCGGACGCTTTCGCGACGCTGCCTATCCCATGATGTATGGCCGGATCTATGAGAAGTTGAAAAAAGAATTTCCTTTGATTGAAGATTTGCCATCTGTGCAAATGCATCCCGATACTAGCCCCTTTGTCGTCAGGCATCGGATCCGGAAGGAGCGTAATGGATGGCCTTTAATGCAAATAGGGCCGGGTATTGTGACGATCAATGATGGAAATGGGTATTCATGGACGCAATTCAAAAACTTGATCTTGAAAGTCATCGAGTCGATCGTCGACTTGTATCCAGCGGAGACTTTTCCGCTTAATTTCGTCAAGAGTGAAATCCGCTATATCAATGCGATCCCTTTTGATATCCAACGGGAGAATGCATTGGATTATTTAGCTGAAAAACTCCATCTGAAGATAGAGGTTGACCGCCAGATATTCGAGCTGAACGATATGTTGGATAAACCTAATGCGGTAAGCATAAATTTGGCCTATGCTTTAAATCGGCCGGTTGGCAATTTCATGTTAAGCGCGAACCTTGGACAAGTCGATGGAAGGCCTGCTTATATCATCCAATGCGTGACTCAGTCTTTGGGCGAAATGGTTCCTCAGGAAGAAAGCAGCATGGATGTGTGGCTGAAAGAGGCGCATGAAGTGATGGAAAATAGCTTTATGTCTCTTTGTAGAGGACCACTTTTACAGAGATTTTGCGGAAATTAAGGGAAATAGGATGACAATCAAACGAATAGCAGTCACTGGCGCAGGCGGCCAAATCGCCTATAACTTGATTTTCCGCATCGCCAATGGAGATCTTTTAGGCCCGAATCAGCAGGTCGCGCTTCATTTGCTGGAACTTCCGGAAGGTGTTTCTTCTCTGAGAGGGTTAGTGATGGAATTGGAAGACTGCACGTTTCCTCTTTTGAAAGAGATAAAGATCGGATCGGACCCGGAAGAAATATTTGGGGGCGTCGACTATGCGTTCTTGGTGGGTGCAAAACCTCGCGGCCCCGGCATGGAGAGAAAAGATTTGCTTGGCCAAAATGGAAAGATCTTCATCGGACAGGGAAAGGCGCTGAATCGCGTCGCTTCGAAAGAGGTGCGTGTCCTCGTTGTGGGAAATCCATGTAATACCAATTGCCTGATTGCCATGCACCATGCGCCCGATCTTAATCCGGAAAATTTTTTCGCTATGACTCGGCTCGATCAAAATCGCGCTATGTTTCAGCTCGCGAAAAAAGCAGGAGTCTCGATTGATGAAGTGACGAATGTGGCGATTTGGGGCAACCATTCATCGACTCTTGTGCCCGATTTCGAAAACGCGAAAATTCACGGGAAGCTAGCTACCGATGTAATCAAGGATCGCCATTGGCTGGAAAGGGATTTCTTTACGATGATTCAGAAAAGAGGAGCTGAAGTGATTACGGTGCGAGGAAAATCTTCAGCGGCTTCAGCGAGCAATGCCGCGCTTGGAGGAATGAGATCTATCGCTTTTCCGACTCATCAAGGACATTGGTTTTCGATGGGGATCTTTTCGAAAGAAAACAATCCTTATGGAATTGCTCCGAATATCGTTTTTTCCTTCCCCTGTTCTTCGCATGGAAAGGGGGATATCGAAATTGTCCCTGGATTAAAGATCACTCCCTTCTTGAAAGAAAAGATTGCAATCACGCAAAAAGAACTTATCGAAGAGCGCGATACCATTGCGCATTTACTGAGAGGATAGAAATTTATGCGTGAAGGCGTCTTATTTGAAATCACAAAAGATCAATTAGACACTGGGTTACGCGGTATGCCGGTGGGATACTGCGTCACATCAGCGGTAGATCCGATGAAGGGGCTCACTTATGTCGGGCGCCCGATTGGAGAACTTTCCCATTACGAGTCGGTGGAGATCATTTACCTTCTTTATTACGGAGAAATGGGCTCTAAAGAGCAGGTAAAAAAATTTCAGCAAGAACTCGTCAGCCGTGCTAAATTACTCCCTGAGACAATCCGGCATATCGAAATGCTTCCGCGAACGGGTTATCCGATCGATATTTTTGCTGCTGCGCTTCTGATCGTCGGCATGTTCGAAGGGACCGGTGACTATCGAGAAGATTGCCTCAATGCCATTGCAAAACTGCCTCAAATAGGTGCTGTCGTCATCAATAGCCATGCGGGATGGGGGCCTACTCCTCCTTCGAAACCAGAACTTGGCTACATGGAAAATTTCGTTCAGATGCTCAAATTTCCAGGAGAGCATAAGCCGCAGCTCATCGAAGTAATGCGCCTCTTCAATCTTACTCATTTCGACCATTCGGGAGGAAACCTCTCTACGTTCATCGGTAAAGCGGTCTCTTCCGGACTTGAGCACATGTGGGGGGCGTTATCTGCGGCGATGCTCGCTCTCGCCGGGCCTCGCCATGGAAGAGCGAATCAAGACTGTCTTGAGTTTGTGCAGCAAGTACTGGATACGGTTGGAGAATATGCAAAGCCCTCAGATGTAGAGGCCTTGATTCGGGAAAAACTCGAAAATAAAGAGCTTGTTTTTGGGTTCGGACACGCCGTTTTGCGTGTCGAAGATCCGAGAGCAACTCTCTTTTACGATTATGCAAAAAAGCATTTCCCTCAGCATCCGCTCGTCAAAATCGCGGAAATGTTACGCGTCGAGGGCTCCAAGGTATTGAAAGAAAACCCGAAAGTATCCGATCCCTATCCGAATATTGATGCAATAACTGGAACTGTGATCGCTGCAGCCGGATTTTCTTATCCAGAGTATTTCACAGTTCTTTTTGGCCTTTCCCGCTCAGTGGGCATTGCGATTCAAATCGTCTATGACCGACTTGAAGCGAGAGAGGGAAAGGGAACTCCGATCGTCCGGCCAAAATATCTTTACAAGTCGAGAACATGAGAGTTCGTTATCCCCCGCTCGAATCGAACCAAACGGGATTTCTACCTGTATCCAAGGAACATCTTCTCTATTGGGAAGAGAGCGGTAACCCGCATGGGAAACCCGTCGTATTTTTGCATGGTGGCCCTGGCTCGGGCACAGAACCCGGTCACCGCTGCTATTTTGATCCTGATCAATACCGCATCATCCTTTTCGATCAACGAGGGTGTGGAAAAAGCCAACCTCACTCGTCTCTTATCGAAAACACTACTTGGGATCTCGTCGCTGATATCGAAAAATTGCGAGAGCATTTAAAAATTTCCCAATGGATCGTCTTTGGTGGATCGTGGGGCAGCACTCTAGCGCTCGCTTATGCTGAGACCCATCCCTCTAGTGTTCTAGGTCTCATC
>CAZFWE010000146.1:0-4824 GCA_964522685.1 uncultured bacterium
TGATAAACACGGCATCCGTCAAGGAGGTATTTCAGCAAAATCAGGAATTCCTGTAGAGTCTCTCTCTCCTTTTAATATACAAGTGGATGGAGGAATTAATCCGGACACGGGGGCGCAATGCATAAAGGCGGGAGCGAATGTGTTAGTCAGCGGTGATTATCTATACAAGCAGGCGCCTGATCTCAAGAAGGGAATTTCTTCCTTGAAGAGCTGCAGCTCATGATCAAAGGTAGTCTGAAAAAGGTCGTTGTGATCGGCGGCGGAACCGGCAATTTCGTCGTGCTTCGTGGACTCAAGCAATATCCGCTCGATTTGACGGCGATTGTCTCGATGGCCGACGATGGCGGCAGTACGGGAATATTGCGCGATGAACTAGGGGTTCTTCCTCCAGGCGATGTCCGCCAATGTCTGGTAGCGCTCTCGAATTCCAGCCGTCTCATGCGCAGCCTCATGAATTATCGATTTGAAAATGGAGGATTGGGCGGCCATAGCTTTGGCAATTTACTTCTCTCGGCATTGGAAAAAGTCGCTGGCAGTTTTGAAAAAGCGGTGGAAGAAGCAAGCAAAATCTTAAATATCAAAGGCAAGGTAATTCCCGTAACGACTCACCAAGTTCGCTTGAAAATGGTTTTGAACGATCGGAAGCTCTTGGAAGGGGAAAAGGAGATTTATCTCTCGCAGGAAATCGATCAGGGATACAAGACTATTTATCTTGAGCCCTACCCGAAAGTAAATCCCCATGTCATCAATGAAATCATAAACGCTGACCTTTTGGTGATAGGTCCAGGTGGTCTTCACACTTCTTTGATTCCCAATCTTTTGGTCGAAGGCGTCTGCGAAGCGATCTGCCGGAGCGATGCCCGCAAAGTATTTGTTGTGAATTTGATGAACCGCAAGGGACAGACGACAGGTTTTAGGACCAGCCGCTATTTGCAGGAGTTGGTTCGGTTTTTAGGCAAAGACGTATTTGATCATATTCTTCTCAATGTGCAAAAACCTCCGAAAGAACTCATTGAAGTGTATGCCACGGAAGGAGACCTCGTCCAAAACGATATGGATGATAATCGGGTGATTTTCGCCCATCTTCTCGGAAGTCCCATGGAAGAGCCCAGAAAAGATCTCGTGAAGCGTAACTTGATTCGGCACGATTCGAGAAAATTAGCACAGGAGTTGATGAAAATTGTTGATCATCTTTGATTTGGACGACACCCTGATCGACACATCAGGATCCGTCACCCCCTTTAAATTGCAGGTGGTTTTCGAAATTTTGCAGGGACGAGCGCCGATGCGCCTCGAATTCCAGGAATTTTTGGCGTTGAATGAAGAATGCCTTCGGACGTGCGATGCCATTGAAACATTCGCAAATGGCAAAAATATTCCGGAACCAGCTGTTGCCAGGGCCCTTGCTGAGATGACGACTCCCTTGCCCTCAAATTTTTCCATTGCTTGCACCCCAAACGCTAAGGAAATATTAAAATCCTATGAGACTCGATGCCCAATCGCCCTGGTCACGGGAGGACATCCCCCCTTTCAACGGGAAAAGCTGGAAAAAGCTGGAATTGAAGCCTCTATTTTTAGTAAGATAGCAATCCCCGAAGATTCCATAAAAAAACCTGTTTATGAGGGTTTAATGCGGGAATTTTCAGAGGTCCCTACCGACATATGGGTCTGCGGGGATCGGGTGTCTATGGATCTCGCTCCTGCTAATGAACTAGGATTTCATACCGTTCATATGCGGTGGGGGCGCGGACGAAGGATAAAACATGAGCCGTGGATCGATCATTCGATCTCGGATTTGAATGAATTAAGGAATATTATCCCATGACGACAGCGAACCAGATTTCTCCCGGAATGACGTTGAATATCGACGGCAAGGTATTCCGCGTCGAATCAAGTGTTAAAGTGACCGTGGCCAAGGGAAATCCCTTTGTGAAAACAAAGCTTCGCAATTTATTGAACGACGAGATCATCGAAAGAAACTTCAAACTCGATCAAACGGTTCAAGAAGTGTCTTTAGTCGAAAGAAGTCTCGAATTTCTCTATCCAGAAGGAAAAGAGTATCTTTTCTTGGATGTCGGCAATCTCGAACAAGTGCTCGTTCCCGCCCCTGTTCTCGGAAATAAAGTCCATTATTTGAAAGAGGGGATTCAAGTCGTTGCGATGTTCTACGGGGACACGATTTTCTCCGTCGATTTGCCGCAGTTCCTCGAAATCATGGTTGTGAAGACCGAAGGCGGCGATCAAGTGGGGAGTGGATCTGGGGCGACAAAAAGCGCAGTCCTTGAAACCGGGGCGAAAGTATCCGTTCCTCTATTCATCGAGAGCGGTGATGTCATTAAAGTCGATACCCAAGTCAACGAATACATTCAGAGAGTTTAAACGTGGATCTTGAACAAATTGAAAAAATCATGGCCAAACTTGAAGCGAGCAAGCTGAGAAAGCTTGTGATCAAGAAAGGCGATTTCGAACTCCAACTGGAAAAAGAAGGCGAAATCCAAGTGGTTGCAGCCGCTTCACAGCCTAGAATCTCAATGGCGGAAAATGGAACTGAGAGCGCATTCCAGCAAGAGATTTCTCTCAAAGGAGATCGGGGGAGCGGAAGTCGAAAAGTCGAAGCCGATGGCATCTATGTTACCTCGCCGATGGTTGGCACGTATTACGCGACGCCTTCTCCCGATGCGCCTCCGTTTGTCAAAGTAGGAGACCGCGTCGAGGAAAATACCATCGTTTGCATTATCGAAGCGATGAAAGTAATGAATGAGGTCAAAGCGGGGCGCTCTGGCGTCATTGCAGAGATTCTTGCAGAAAACGCCCAGCCCGTCGAATTTGGAACAAAACTCCTCCGGATTACATAAAGACCTCTTGCGTAACTTAGGGTTCGTCGAGTTTTTGGATTATTTTGGCCGATTTTTGATTCAAAAATTGGGTGTAATATACGAAAATGGATATTACCCCCAATTTTTGAATCGAAAATCGGTTCAAAAGAACCGAAAAATCGACAGAACCTAAGTTACGCAAAAGGTCTAATATATGTTGAAAGTTCTTATTGCCAATCGCGGAGAGATCGCCGTTCGGATTATTCGCGCGTGCCACGATTTAGGCCTCCAGACGGTAGCGGTTTATTCAGAAGCGGATGCAGAAGCGCTACACGTGCACCATGCCGATGAAGCGATTTGCATCGGCGAAGCGCCGTCGGCCAAGTCGTATTTGAAAATTTCCAACCTCATCGCCGCATGTGAGATTACCGGCGCTGATGCCGTCCATCCCGGATACGGTTTTTTAAGCGAAAATGCGGGCTTCGCCTCCATTTGCGAAAGCTCGGGGCTCACTTTCATTGGGCCGCCATCCACCTCGATTGCTTTGCTCGGAGATAAAGCGGTGGCGAAAGCGACGGCTAAAAGCGTGAAATGCCCAGTCATTCCCGGTTCAGAGGGGATTGTTCCAGATGTCGATGAAGGACTTAAAGAAGCTCGTAAGTTCGGTTATCCAATTTTCATCAAAGCAGTCGCTGGAGGAGGGGGCAAAGGAATCAGGATTGCTTATAGCGACGACGATTTCGTAAAGAAATTTATGTCCGCCAGATCCGAAGCTGAAGTCTCTTTCAATAATCCTGAAGTGTATCTCGAAAAGATGATCGTCAATCCGCGGCACGTAGAAGTGCAGGTGATGGGCGACAAGCATGGCAATTACCTCTATCTTGGAGAAAGAGACTGTACGATTCAGAGAAGACGACAAAAGCTGATCGAAGACGCGCCGAGTCTCTAAGTCGACGAATCGCTTCGCCAGAAGATGGGCGATTGCGCTGCTCTAGTTTGCAAAGCCGCGAAATATCACTCTGTAGGCACCGTAGAATTTTTGCTCGATGAGAAGGGCAATTTTTACTTCATGGAAGTGAATACTCGGATTCAGGTCGAGCATACCGTCACCGAAGAGCTGACGGGAATCGATCTCGTGCAGCAGCAGATTCGGATTGCTCGTGGAGAAAAAATCGAGTGGAAGCAAAAAGATATCCAATTGAAAGGGCATGTATTCGAATTTCGGATCAATGCTGAAAATCCAACGCAAAATTTTGCGCCGTCGCCGGGCCTTCTCGAACATTATATTCCTCCAGGAGGTCCTCATGTTCGTGTTGACAGTGCGTGTTACGGCGGGTATAAGATTCCTCCGAATTATGATTCAATGATTGCAAAGTTGATCATAAAGGGAAAAAATCGGGAAGAGGCGATTGCTCATGCAAAAAGAGCTCTCAAGGAATTTCATATTTCCGGAGTTCACACCACGATCCCATTTCATCAATACATGTTGGATGACAAGAGGTTTTTAACGCATGACTATACGATTGGCTATATTGATCAGCTCATTGATAATGGCTGCTCCTTTACGCGGTGAACTAGTGGATGAAAATCTTCGCATTTTGATCGATCAGGAAAAGATCAAAAGCAAAGTCACAGAAGTCGCAAAGCAAATAGAGCAAGATTATCAGAATAAGGACTTAGTCGTCGTCATGGTCTTCAAGGGAGCTCTTTGCATTGTGGCAGACCTCATTCGGGAGATCAATCTTCCTCTCAACATAGAAGCTGTCCAATGTTCAAGCTATGGCGCGCTAGGAACACAGCGTGGAGAGCTCAAAGTGTATGGATTGGATCGGGTCAATGTCCATAATCGCGATGTTTTGATCGTCGATGATATTTTCGATACGGGGCATACGATGGCGACCCTCTACAAAGAACTCGAAAAACAAGCGCCACATTCCATCAAAAGCTGCGTCTTGCTTTGCAAAAATGTGCCTCATGTCACTACCCCGCCCGATTATGTTCTCTTTGA
>CAZFWE010000147.1:0-4808 GCA_964522685.1 uncultured bacterium
CCCTTGGAGTCAATACCTCCACGGAAGAATGGGAAGTGTACTACCCCGGAGGCTCCTATGAAGGAGCCGCGTTTAAATTTTATTACAAAACAACGGAGATGCCTCTTTTTTTCGAGCTGATTGCAGCAAATCTCGTCGATCTTGTCGACTTGCTGCCCGTTTTGGATGTAAACCGCAGGCGCTACCATTTCCAACTCTGTGAAAAAGATCGTAGAAGAGTTTACTGCGATCCAACTTTTTCTCCTTACGGCTCGTTTATCTTTGAAGACGATATCTATTGGATCGGGACTGATTTTGCGATCAAGGCAAAGACTTCTTAAATTCGGCACGACATCAGTATATTTAAGCATAGCGTGAAGCGTATTTATCTACTAAGGATGATATATCTCTTTTTGCTTCGCCATGCCTTACATCTTGTTCCCTTTCCGCTGCCGAAACCACCCATATGAATTCAACCTGATTTTATCCGAAATCTATAAGCTAACTTAGAGAAAGTAATCACTTTTGAAAGAGAAATTTAAAAGAGCCAGGAGCAGCTTTTAATTGCTGTTCGATTAAATTTGGAAACGCTTTGCCCCTCCGTTTCAAATCTTCGTTTGCCCAGGGATAAATCCCTGTATCTGTTAAGAGCTGCACTGCGGATAGGATCAATTCGGCACATTCTCTGGGATACTCAGTATGAAAAATTCCCTCATCACAGCCTTGCCGAATAAGCTTCTCATAGATGGGAGCGAGCTTTATCAGAGTTTCCACTAAAATACGGATATGCATCCCAGCATTAGTGGGTCGGTGAAGCTGATCGAGAAACTCTGGATGTTCTTTAGCCATATTTCTAAGCTCAACCAGCTTTTCAATCTTCTGCAAAGCGTTTCCCTTGATATCTTTGAGCTTAACTTCAATTTCATTAAGACGAGCATCGACCATGTCAATGACAACAGCTTCAAGAAGGTCTTCTTTGGAATCAAAATAATGATAAATCGTACCTTTAGCAATGCCTAGATGATCCATAACATCTTGCAGCGTAGTCTTTTCGTATTCTTTTGCAAGAAATAGTTTCGTTGCCGCTTTGATTATCTCTGTTTTCCGAACGATCGGATTTTTAACGATTCTTTTCATAATCTTTTAAATTAAGAGCGCTAGCTGCTTTTGTTGTTTGTTTTAAACCACGTTTCTTGAAATAGTCTACCAATTTTCCTGGCATAAATGACCCGATTCGATAAAGCCATCTACTATACGCTGAACCTTTCATAATTCGGAGGCTCATATCAGCCAATGCTTGATTCTTTTTAATGAAAGGTCTCATAATTTCTTCATATCGAGAAAAGGCGGTTTCAGGATTGCCATAAGCTTCGAACAGCTCCCCTGCTAAAACATAGGCTCCTGCAATTGCAATACTTGTTCCTTGCCCTGAAAGTGGCGTTGCAGAGTAAGCTGCGTCGCCAACCAATGCCACTCGTCCCTTTGACCAACAAGGCATATGAATTTGCGCCATGGAATCGAAATAAAAATCGGGATTTTCTTCCATGCCTTCGAGAATCTTGGGAAACATGTCCCACTTCGAGTGAGCAAAAACTTCTGAAATGAATTTTTGCTGCTCTCTTAAGGCGCGTGAATGACAAAGTTTTGATGAGGAAAAAGCAATGGCAACAGTAGTCTTCGCATTTTTCCGATCCCGATATAAATTCACAAACTTTTGAAGAGTATGCTGCTCGACTTCACAATCATTCAAATTAAGAAAATTAGGAAAAGTCCATACCGAGACATAAATCCCTAAATCCTTTGAGAATTGAGATTCTTCACCGAACACTAACTTTCTAACCTTTGAATGAAGCCCATCGGCTCCGATCACTAAATCAAAGCTACGAGGAGAATGCTTTTCAAATTCTACGTCGACAGAATCAGCGCTATTGGAAATTTGAGTAATACAGTCATCGAAAATACATTCCACTTCCCTTGCTGTGTCTCTTAAGATATGGCAAAGTGTGCTTCTCATGATTTCCAGATCAAAATCTTCCAACCTTGTGCCAAGAAGGTCAACGCCCATTTCCATTATCTGATGACCTGCTTCATCAAGCAAAATCCCACGACTATTCTTTGTCCGAGATTCAGAAATGGCAGGATAAATCCCCATTCGTTTTAGCACTTCAAGACCAGCACCCCGCAGATCGATCTTATATCCACCTGTTCGCAAACAGGGATGTTGTTCAACAAGGGTTGGGGTAAATCCAAACCGTTTTAACCAGTAAGCAAGAGTCAAACCCGCAACGCCTGCCCCAGAGATAAGAACTGTTTTTTGTTTCATAATGCCCCTATTCTACAAAATAGACCGACCGCCGGTCAATATAAAACAAATCTTTAGACAACAATGCCTTTACGTTAATCGCCCTCCTTGTGATATATTACATATCAGTTACGAAGCGACGTCGTTTATGGAAGAAAAAATACAACGCACTTTTGTTCGTCAAGAAGCCTACCTTAAAATTCGTAATTGGATTTTAGATGGGACGCTAGCACCAGGAACACAGGTACGCGACAAAGAATTAGCAGACCAACTTGGCGTTAGTAGAACTCCGATTCGAGAAGCATTGTTACGACTTGAAGATGAGGGATTAGTGCAAACAAAGCCAAATCGATCCACTCTTGTTAGTACGATCGATTTCCACAGCGCATTTCATCTCTATTCAATTGTATGGACTCTCGAGCGGCTAGCATTAACCCAAGCATTTGGATCGATTACCGACTCCCATATTCAGCATATGATTGAAGCTAATGAACGATTTTTACAAAAGATGAAGGCACGTGATCGCTTAGCCGCTCTCGATGCTGATTACGATTTTCACTCTATTTATGTAAAACTCTCAGAAAATAAAGAACTCGAAAAGGTGATCTCAGAAATCAAACAAAAACTTAAGCGATTAGACCTTTATTATTTCGATAAAATAAAAAATGCGACACGTTCTTACGAAGAGCATGCTCAGATTATTGAAGCCCTACAGAATAAGGACTTGTGCTTAGCCCTAAATGCCGTTGAAAACAATTGGAAGAACAGCTTTTCCCGTTTTAAACTTTAGAGGATTGATATGTTTGAAAATAAACTGGTTGCAGTCATGAATGAAAAAATTGAACCAGGGGTGATTATGAACGCCTTGGCGCACATGTGTATAGGTTTTGGGTCTGATATAGGAAAAGAGCCTTTACGCCTGACCAATTACATTGATGCGGAGGGTGGGAGCCATCCCAATATCTCGGAAATGCCCTTTATGATTTTAAAGGCAAATTCAAATAAGATAAGAACTCTTCGTCAGGCTGCTCTACAAGCAGGAATTCAGTGTGTTGATTTTACTGATACCATGACTATAGGAAGCTATATAGAACAGATCGAGCGAACTAAACAAACGAAAGAAGCCGACTTGATCTATTACGGTGTTGTTTTATTTGGCAATTGGGATAAGGTATCCGAGCTAACAAGAAAATTCTCTTTATGGAAATAAGATGAAAAACAGAAAAAAGACAATCCTCATAACAGGGGCTGGGCAGGGAATCGGTCAATCGATTGCTTATCGTTTTGCGAGTGTGGGATCAAATATTGTCATTGCTTCAAAAGATAGTCCAGCTCAAGTCCAGGAAACGGTAGAAGGAACCTCTGCAGCTGGAGGAGATGTTTTGGCGTGTGATACAGATGTCCGCGATTGCACTCAATTAAAGAATCTTGTCTCTGAGACCATAAATCGCTTTGGGGGAATTGATATCTTAATCAACAATACCAGCGCTCCCTGCTTCAATGACACATTTCACACAACCCCAGAACAGTTTGATCTCGCCATTTCAACCAGTGCACGAGCGACCTTTTTTCTTTCTAAAGCCTGTTTTCCTTACCTAAAAGAGAGCAAAAACCCTCACATCATAAACATTGCTCCCCCTCTGGGCATAGAAGAACAATGGTTGAGAGATTATTTACCTTTTTCTTTGGGCAAATACGGGATGAGCCTGTGTACACGAGGAATGGCTGCGGAATTCTACTCGGCAGGGATCGCAGTCAACTCTCTATGGCCTAAAACTAATATCGCCACACAACGACTCAAAGATCATCTACTTCCCCAAGTTTACGCTGGAAGTCGCTTTCCTTCGATCATGGCGGATGCTGCCTATGCACTTTCACTTCGCACATTTAAAGAAGCTTCTGGCCAATTCTTTATCGATGAGCTCCTATTACGCGATGTAGAAATTACAGATTTCTCTCAATATGCAGTTGACCCCAACCATCCATTGGTGCAAACACTATTCCTACCACTTCAAGAAGGAATGATTCCTATCTCTCGCGAATTATTTCGATCCAAATAACAGAGGGCATCCAGGAAACATACAGATTCGGATTTCCTGGAACGAAGTGTACACTAATGTGTGCGTCACACATAATTCAACATCAAACTTTTAAGCAACTTACACACCATACTCACCGTATACACATTGCTTGAAAGGAATGCAAAGTTAGCCCTATATTCCTGCTGATACAGGAAAACATGGCCTATTTGAAGAATTGCATGGGCTTCCGAATGGTTTAGTTTTTGCAGATACCCTCGCAAAGAACGCCCAAAAATATTATGGCATAGCTGGAAGAAAGTTTCTCAAACTCCTGACTCAAAACATCCTTGATGCTAAAACCTTCATAAAAAAGGCTATGGAAGGTTTCTTGAACGAAGCACTGCCTCCAAAAGCAATGGGCCAGATTCATCGAGTTGCGGCGAGATTTGCCCTGGTTGCCGCAGCTGGAGAATTCGCTACCACCTGCAATATAACCCGCAATCTCG
>CAZFWE010000148.1:0-4790 GCA_964522685.1 uncultured bacterium
ATCCAAAAATCAAAGACCCCTACATCCTCATTTCAAACGACAGCGATGAATGGCATCCAAGTAGAGGTATTTGGGACTACGATGAGAAAAATGGATGGTTTCCTCCCGTGGACGCGACAAGAACTCTTTTATATGACTCGAAAGTAGCGGCGTGGTTTTGCAAAAATATGATCCTATCAAGACACCCTAAAATCGTTCAGATTCCCATTGGACCTAATATCATATACTGGGACAATCCTTTGTTGAGTTTCAAAGACTTACAAGATTATTTCATCTCCTTAACTCAAGCCAAGCCAGATAAAGAGTACCTTCTTTATATGAGCATGCAGCTCGCCTCCAATTCCGTAAGGGCGACTGTGGCAAAACTTTTTCAAGATCAACCGTATTGTTTTAGTAGAATCAAAAATCTTGTCCACGCTTCGACACTACAAAGGAATGAGTTTTTCGATGAATTGTCCCGAGCGATGTATACCCCAACGCCTCCGGGATATGGGCCGGATATCGTCAGGCTATGGGAGGCAATTCCTCTAGGTTGCATTCCTATTGTCAAACATTGTGATCTGGACGAGCTCTATTCGGGCCTTCCAGTTCTCTTTGTGCACGAATGGGAAGAAGTGAATGAAGAGCTCTTAAGGAGCCGCTATGCAGAAATTCTGAAAATCGGGAAAGAGAAAGCCTATTTTGATTATTGGGCGAATCTGATCTCAGAATATCAGAGAAAAATCAGAAATGGTGACAACGCTTTTTCATTCATTGAAGCAACACAATTCAAACCAGAGGATATTAAGAACTTATCCAATATTTTTAAAAAACGCATTTCTAAAAATGAGAGCCTATTCTGTAAAGGCGCTGTCATGGCGCTACGTCCGTTCCAAATTGCAAAAAAATGCTCTTTTTTGTCCAAGATCTATGTACAAGATCAATGGGGAGCCTGGAGTCATGAAAATCCGACTACAGCTCTCGAGAAATATACTGGCCACTCTCTTCTAAAAGAGCATCCAAAAATCACGCCACTCTCCTATTATGACAAGACCGCATTTCTCTTTAAAAAAAGCCTGAAAAAAAAAACGCATGTATTCTTGGATCTTTCCTATCGAAAACACACATTAATGAACGACCTCGAAGAATTCTATCCGAAACTGCGATCTAAATCGATCTTGTCTGGAAATATGGCCTCCGATTCTTACGTGCAGGATATTCTCCAAAAATTTTCAGCAAAGCATCCCATCTCCATAGAATATAGAGGTAATATTTGGTTTTTTTCGAAGACCTGATCAAAGAAGCTCTTTACGGACAAAAATTGCATCGCCTTGCAATCCCTCATTATACCAATGAGCAACCATTTTGAAGCCTTGCTTATTCAGAAATTTCTTTAAAACGGAAAATTTAGTCGTCCCCTTTCTAAAGCCAAAAAAGTTAGTCTCCGTTTGAATGACCTTTACAGTTTTTAAAATATTTGGAGAACTTTTCAGGAATTGAATCTCAAATCCTTCGAGGTCTAGCCACATGAAATCAATCGAAGAGACTTGGGTTTCTTTGCACCAATCGTCGAAAATCACGCAGGGCACAGTGATTTCAGGTCCTCGATAGTGGATCTTTTGGGCTTCGGACGGTTCTAAAAGAGA
Source organism: uncultured bacterium (assembly GCA_964522685.1). Lineage (GTDB taxonomy): Bacteria > Chlamydiota > Chlamydiia > Chlamydiales > SM23-39 > CAITMJ01. The sequence continues at coordinate 1,626 of CAZFWE010000148.1, forward strand.
GCTAGCGCCCTCAAAGATAGGATCATCTCCATTCGAGCCCCAGCAGAGATAGAATTTTGTAGTCCCATTATAAGTATTGACCGCGAGATTATACCCATACATATTTGGGTATATTCTCGCTTTCTCCTGATATTTCGTAAATTGGTTTGGATTCGCCTCAAAAGAAATAATTTTCCCATTCGGCCAGATCGAAGCAAGTTTAACTGTGTCTTCTCCATCTTTCGCTCCAACTTCAAAAATAACTGGATTCTCCGGAATATATTTGCTGATAATCTCTGTCATTCGAGCTTCTACATGCTCGCACCCTTTCCACTCTGATTTAATCCCATCGTATCGCCGTTCGTTATAGTATCCGTAAAGAACATTGTTGATTGGTAGTAATAGATAAAAAAATATCATGGATGTCAATGCTAGAAAATTTTTCATCGATTATCCTCCCCAATTTTTTTAAGAAGCACTGCATTGTTATTATCGATTTCACAAACGATTTCACAAGAATCAAGAAGATAAAAGAACGCATCCATTTTTGTTTTTTTTTTATTTACGCTGAAAAAAAGATTGGAAAAAAGGATGTAGCCTCCGATTTTGACCTTTGGAAGATAGTTCCTGGCATCGGCCATAGATATTTCATGAGAGTAATTTCCGTCCATGTGCAGAAAATCGATCTCGCTCACTTTATCGGCAGCGCTTTCAGAAGTTTCTTTCAAAATATTACAATAAGATTCAAGTTTCCAGCTCTTCAGCATTTTCTGATACGATTTATAAACCAACTTCATATCGACTTTTTCCCACCATTCCCTATTCGGATCCCACTCATCCATGAATCGAGTCGCTTCATAATTCGACCAGGGATCGATGGCGTATGCTTTCCCTTTGCGTAGATATTTTAGGGTAGCAGCAATCGGCAAAAATGAAGATCCGTCAAAGACGCCGATCTCCACGCATTTTTTTGGCCGTTCCAAAACAATTAAGTCCATAATGAGTTCGGCTTTTTCTTTTGTACACCATCGATTAGCAAGAGCATTTATCACGCTGTTCTTAAGCTTTTGGAATTTTTGATGGCTCAAGTCGTTCCAATGAGAGCCTTCAATCATCGATTCCGATATCAAATCTTGAGGATCCCATTCTGAATAAGCCTTATTGGCTGCAATCATAAATACAGCCGCGATCAGCGTACTGAAAATAGTTCGTTTACCAGTCATATTCTTTTCGTAAGTTCAGGGTTTAAGAAACTTCCAATCTTTGAGGTTCCAAGTGGACTCCTCGAATTAAAATTAAGTCGAAACTATCGCCGAGCGAAGGGAAAATAGCAATCTTTTTTCTTGCGTATAGAAAAATTTTGCCTATTTTCCCGATTTGCAATAGACTCCTTCATTTCGTCTAACAAAGGAATAGAAGAGAATGAAATACTACTTTGCAACATTCCTACTTACATGGAATAGCCTATTTCCTGTGGATCTCAACAATCTATGCATCCCCGATTCCTCTTCCGAAATTTATGAAAAAATAGAAGTGCTTCCCTATTTTTGCCAAGGATGGAATACATACGAGCATATCTTTGATCCTCTTTTAGCTGAGAATAAATTCAAAACAGTGATTGAAGTTGGAGTGTTCCTAGGAAAGTGGACGACTTATGTTGCAAAACAACTGCCCCCTGGAAGCAAATTCTTCGCAATAGATCGTTGGGAAAGTACCGAAGAGCTCAGACGTTCGGTAGACAATGATTGGCTGACAAACATGTATCATCAGTTTCTTTCAAATATGATCCATTCAGGATTAACTGATATAGTAATACCAGTCAAAATGGATAGTCTTGAAGCTGCAAAAAAATTCAAAGAACTAAATATTAAGGCAGATTTAATTTACATTGATGCTGCGCATGATTTTGTCTCCGTCTATCGAGATTTAAATGCTTGGTTTCCTATGTTAGCTGAAAATGGGATGTTTTGCGGAGATGACTGGCATTGGGGCGGCGTCCAAACTGCCGTAAAAGGATTTGCTGAAAAAAAAGGGTTTAAAATCTTTATTGATGGAAATTTCTGGAAACTTAAAACAAATACATCTCAATAACAATTAAAAAAGGAAATCGAATGAGAAATGGATTTATTTTGATACTAATCGCTTGCTTTTCCATCGCAGCTGCTGATGAATTAGCTCGTCGAGACCAAAAAGCGCAAATCCTGATTGACCGGGTGATTGAAAGTTTAGCGAAGGCCAACCGAGGTGAATCGAAATTGAGTGAAGAAGTGATGGCGCTTCCAGGTTTCTCAAGTTCTAAAATCAGACACTTTTTGAACAATCTTTGCTCCTATCCCAAGACGAAATATTTCGAAATTGGATGTTGGAAAGGTTCGACGCTTGTTGCAGCACTTTTTAAGAATGAATCATTGATAGAGGACGCCATCGCGATGGACAATTGGTCTGAGCTGGGCGGTCCAAAGGGTGAATTTCTTTCAAATATTCAACTTCTAGCTCCGCAAAATGCTCTTCGATTTTTTGAAGCGGACTGCTTTGCTGTCAATAAGAGAGATATTTTCAATCACCCTATAAATATTTATTTTTACGATGGCGCGCATACGCACAAAGATCAGGAATTTGCCTTCACCTACTACGATGATATTTTCGATGATGTATTCATTGCGATTGTCGACGATTGGAATTTAGATGCACCAAGAGTAGGAACCAATTTCGCTTTCCGGAAATTGGGTTACAAAGTGCTTTTTGAAGTCTCTATTGATACCGAGCGACATGGAAATGGAAATCCAGATACCTGGTGGGATGGGTTCTATATAGCTGTGGTGAAAAAGACAAGAACCCTTCCCAAATCTAGATTTTAAGGCTGCAAATAATTCGGTCCGCCGTTATCCGAAAGCGCTTTCGCCTGATTGCTGACGACGTCTCGAAGTAGACAATAGAGCTTAATCCCCTCTGGCAAATAGTAATCCATGTCATAGGGGAAAAAGATTTGATGATCTTTGATAAATTGTAAAATTTTCTTAATTCCACTTCTTCGTAAAATCATCGAATGAGCACCAAAACGAGCGCCGATTCGGCGAAATTCTTTTGAGATGTCTTTTCGTCGATAATATTGCTTGAAACCATCCGGTTTAAAATTGGGTCTATTCGCAATCCCGTAGCAGGGCACGTAATTTCCATTGGCATCTC
>CAZFWE010000149.1:0-4724 GCA_964522685.1 uncultured bacterium
AAGTCTTTCGGGAGAAGGACGAAAAGAAGAAGCGAAGCTGCGATACAGAAAGATCCTAGCCCTAGCATAACGAGGCGATGGTTGAGCGCCCAATGAAGAATCGGTTCATAGAGTTTTTTCATCCGTTCATTGATTGTATCTCCGAGCTTTTCCATGCGCGTTTTTTTCTTCGGATCGCCTGGCTTTACAAAGCGGCTAGCGAGCATAGGCGTGAGGGAAAGGGAAATGAAGCCGGAGATGAGGACTGCGACGACAATGGTGACCGCGAATTCGCGGAAGAGGCGTCCGATGACGCCGCTCATGAAGAGCATGGGGATGAAGGAGGCAGCTAGGCAGAGAGTCATGGAGAGGATCGTTGTGCTGATTTCTTTCGCGCCGTCGAGGGCCGCTTGCAACGGGTTTTCTCCGAGTTGTACATGCCGGACGTTATTTTCTAAGACGACGATGGCGTCGTCGACGAGAAATCCGATGGAAAGAGTCAAGGCGAGCATGGAAAAGATATCGATGCTAAAACCCAAGAGGTACATGACGGAAAAGGTGCCGAAGATGGAGATCGGCAATGCGATCGAGGGGATGATGGTGTCTCGCGCTTGGCCAAAGAAGAAATAAATAATGAGGACGACGAGGAAGAAAGCGACGACGAGGGTAAATTTAACGTCATCGACCGATTCGATGATCGAGTCCGATTGGTCGTAGACTCGTTTAATCTTCAGCGATCCTGGAAGTTGCGGTTTTAAATTTTCCAACGCCGCATTGATGCCTTGGATGACCCGGATCGAGTTTTCGCCAGATTGCTTCAAAATGGCCAGCACAATGCACTCCTCACCGCCTTCTTTGTTGATGAAGTGGTGGAAATATTTGTCGTTCTGGACGCTGTCGACGGCCTGGCCAATATCTTTGATTTTGACGAGGTCGCCGTTTTCGTTTTTAATGACCAGTTCATTATAGCCGAGAGCTTTGAAAATCTGCCCATCGACGTCGACGGTAAAATCGTCTCTCGGGCCGTAGAGAGTTCCAAGGGGAAGGTTCACGTTCGCCTGCTGGAGTACATCGGTTACCTGGTCGATACCGATGTCTTTGGCCGCGAGCTTTTCAGGATCGACTTGGACGCGGACGGCATAGGGTGAACCATAGGTCTGTACTTGCGAGACGCCTTCGACCATCGAAAGGCGCTGGCCGATGTAAGTATTGGCGTAGTCATAGAGATCGTAAATGGTCATCGCATCAGAGGAAAAAGCCAAATAGAGAATGGGAGTCATCGCAGGATTGACTTTTTCGTAGAGCGGATTATTGGGGAGATTATCTGGCAAGTTGGGAGTGGCTCGAGTGATGGCGGCTTGTACATCTGTGGAGGCGCTGTCGATATCGCGATTGAGGTTGAATTGCAAAATAATATTTGTCGAACCGGTATTGCTGCTAGAAAAGAGACTTTGGAGCCCTTCGATGGTCATGAACTGCTGTTCGAGGGGAGTGGCAATCGAGTTCGCCATCGTTTCGGGATTAGCACCGGGATAGCTGACGGAGACTTCGATTGTAGGGAAGTCAATGCTCGGAAGATCGCTGACAGGAAGGGATTGATAAGCGACCAAGCCGAAGAAGAGGATGGAGAACATGACGAGGATGGTCATGACGGGACGGCGGATGAACGGTTCAGATAGGTTCATAGACTCTTGCGCCCTCGGAGAGGTTGATCTGGCCTTCGAGGACGATTGTCTCTTTGGCTTTGAGTCCCTCAAGAACAATCACTGACATGTCCTGCCGATTCCCCAATTTGAGCGGGCGTCTTTCAACGGTCATATCGCTCTTTACGATGAAGGCAACAGGGCCTGCAATGGTTTGCTGGACTGCGGTGTACGGGATCACGATGGCATCTTCTTTGACGTAAAGGACGAGCCTTGTTCGGATGAACTGGCCGGGCCAGAGCTCTCGCTGAGTATTTTCAAAAATGGCCCTCAGTTGGATCATGCCGGTTTTCGGATCGACTTGATTATTGAGGATATTGAGGTTCCCTTCAAAGACCTCGCCGGAGAAATCCTCATAGGCGGCAAGTACTTTGAGTGTGTGTTGCCGGCGGTATTTTTGAATTTCGGGGAGTTTGATTTCAGGGACAGAAAAGGTTACGTAGATGGGAGCCATCTGGTTGAGTGTGGCGAGTTCTTGCTGGTCGTTATTGCCGATCAGGTTTCCGTAGTCGATCCCCAGGATGCTCATCATCCCGTCGATAGGAGCGTAGATCCAGCAATAATTGAGATTGATGCGCGCGCTGTCGAGCTCTGCTTCGGCGGCAGCTACGAGAGCGAGCTTTGCTGCGTAGTCGACTTGCAGTGTTTCATAATCGATCTGCGAATAATATTCATCGCGAGCGAGCATTTGGTAACGCTTCACTTTTTCTTCCGCAAGGATCAGGTTCGCGCGGTTTTCGTCGAGAGTCGCCTGCGCTTGTTTGAGGGCTGCCTCGTAGGGTTTCGGATCGATGGTAAATAGCAGGTCGTCTTTTTTCACTTCGCGTCCCTGCTCGAAGTAGACGCCGGTGAGTTCTCCTTCGATTCGCGATTTGAGATGGATGCTGATGATCGGATCGACGTGACCCAGAGCATCGATGTAGATCGGAACCTTCTTTTGTTCTACATGCGTGAGCTGCACAGGATAAGAAGGCTGCGGCGGCGCTTCTTTTTTATGAGCGCATCCAGAAAGAAAAAGGAGCAGAAAGATTAGACCTCTTTCGAAACTCCATTTGCTTGCCAAAATTGCCATTTTTGGCATCTTTTTCGCAAAATTTTTCGACCATATGTTCACATATGCTCTCAAAATTTTTCGAAAAATCTGCTCAAAAATCTTCAATTTTTTTAAGCAAAGCGAGTTTCGAAAGAGGTCTATTATAGTTCCAACATGCATTGGGTTCATAAATTTTGCTTTATACAGGAAGAGGCAAAACTATGCTAGAATTGCTGTATAACTTTTTAAATTTGAGTTTTTTGTTCGGCTGCGGGAAAGCAGAGAGATCCTGTGGCGTAAGCGAGCGAGGCTAAAGAAGTGTACCAGTTTTTTTGCGCTCCGGCTTTTTTGGAACGAGCATCGGCAAGAGAGCTTTGCGCAGATAAGACATCGAGAATGGTCTTTGTGCCCGCTTTATAACTGGAAAGAGCGATGTTGAATTCGAGTTCGGCGGCTTTGAGATATTCCTCGGTGTCCTTGAGGTTTTGCGCAGAGGTTTTGACATACATATGGGAAGTGGCGACGTTTTGGATGACGCCGAGTTCTGTTTGCAAAACTTTAGCTGCTGATCGATCGCGGTTAGCAATCGCTTTTTTTACGTTGTTCTTGTAGAAAAATCCCTGGAAGATTGGGAAGCTGAGCGTCAATTCAGCGACCCAGTGGTAATCTTCATGCTGATTATCCTGAAACCAATATTTACCGATATCAAGCGAAGTGGCGATGACGGGATAAACGGCCCGTTTTGCGTTCAGGATAAGCGCTTCTTTGGAGCGCAGATCCGCTTGTGCAGCAAGGAGATCTTGTCGCTGATTTTGCGCAATCGCTACGAGCTTATCAACGTTTTCGAGCATTGGGTCAGCTTGCACTTCATCCGGCATTGGCGCCACTGTAAATCCGACATTCGCGGGAAGCCCTAGATCAACCGCAAGCTGCGCGAAGGAGTTTTCGACGCTCTGCTTCTGCGTAGTGAGGTTGATTTTCGTCTGCAAATACTGTGTCCTGGCCTGAGCCACATCGCCGAGCGCGGCCACGCCGAGGGAAAACTTTTGGTTGGCGGCATCGAGCGAGGCGCAAGCGTTTTCCAAGTTTGCCTCATTCGAGCGGAGCACTCGGAGTTGATAGAGGTAGTTGTAGTAGTCGTCCATGATCGTTTGGATCATGATCTGAATTTCTTGATTATGGGACCAATCGGCGAAATAGAGGGCTTCTCGCGCCGCGGTCGCAGCTGAGGTGCGCTGGCCAAAATCGAAGAGAGTATAGGTGAGTTCGACATCGGGTCCCGCAGTTGTGGAGTAGAGGCCGGTGCCTGTGGTCGTCGTTGATCCCGTCGATGGAGCGGGCGAACCTCCTGCGGCGCTAGATGCAGATTCGGCAGCGGTGGGTGCCGTGGAAAATACGGTTGGCGGGCCAAATGTTCCTCTGACTCGTGTATATTGCGAGGTGAACTGAACATTGGGATAAAAATCGCTCAAGGTAATGCCGTATTGCGCGGCGGCGGATCTGGCCATAGCCCAGGTTTGTTTGGTCGAGGGATTATTCTGGAGGCCGATATCGATGAGTTCTGCGAGATTGAGGGCATTTTCTCCGAACGACGGAGGCAGGAGCATTTCGCAGAAGCGGGATGAAATCAGGGTATTGCCTTTTGCGGGAGTCCAGGAGGCAAAAGGAGCTGTCGGCGCCATTGAAAACGGATCGGCCACCTCCCGAAGGCACCCAGCGAGAATTGGAAAAATTAGAAATAAAGCTCTGCGCATCGATTCCCCTCTATCAGAGGGGAATAGTACAATCACGGTTTTTGTACAAGTATCCTAGAACCATACCGCGAATTAAAACTAAAAGTCTCTAAAACAAGCAAATTATTCCTATTTGGAAATGGCTGCTATTTCGGCAGGCAGGGAGAATCCCGTCCTAATCGGAAGCGACTTCTCTCCAGGGAATTAAATAAGCTTCCAAAGTCTCTAAGAGCATAGTGTTACACACAAGTTTTAATTGACAGATTTGCATGTATA
>CAZFWE010000150.1:0-4686 GCA_964522685.1 uncultured bacterium
TATCGGCCGCAAGCACAGCGAAGTGGGCTCTGAAATTGCAATGGTCCCTTATAAAGTCGTAAAAAATAGCAATGGCGATGCAGTCTTCGAAGTCGAAGGAAAAATCGTCTCTCCGGAAGAAGCGGCGGCGCAAGTCCTCATAAAGATGAAAGAGACGGCGGAAGCCTATCTCGGCGAGAAAATCACCGAGGCGGTCATCACCGTTCCTGCATATTTTAACGACTCGCAGCGCCAGTCGACCAAAGACGCAGGCCGCATCGCCGGTCTCGATGTCAAGCGGATTATCCCTGAGCCGACAGCAGCAGCACTCGCTTACGGCCTCGACAAGCTCCACACCGATAAAAAAATCGTGGTCTACGACCTCGGCGGCGGAACATTCGACGTTTCGATCCTCGAGATCGGCGACGGCGTCTTCGAAGTACTCGCAACCAATGGCGACACGCACCTCGGCGGCGATGACTTTGACCAGACGATCATGCAGTGGATGCTCGACGAATTCAAAAAAGAAAATGGCATCGATCTTTCTAAAGACAAAATGGCTCTCCAGCGCCTCCGCGATGCAGCCGAAAAAGCGAAGATCGAGCTATCAGGCGTCTCAACCACGGAGATCAACCAGCCATTCATCACGATGGATGCTTCTGGGCCGAAACACTTGGCACTGGCTCTTTCTCGTGCAAAGCTCGAAAGCCTTTGCCATAACCTCATTGAACGGACCGTCGAGCCTTGCCTTAAAGCGATGAAAGATGCTGGCGTCTCCAAAGAGCAGATCGGCGAAGTGATCCTCGTCGGCGGAATGACCCGTATGCCATCCGTGCAGCAAAAAGTGAAAGAGATCTTCGGCCGCGAACCGCACAAAGGGGTCAACCCCGATGAAGCAGTTGCAATCGGCGCAGCCATCCAGGGCGGCATCATTGCGGGCGACGTCAAAGACGTGCTCCTCCTTGACGTTGTTCCGTTGACCCTCGGCATCGAAACACTCGGAGGCGTCCTCACTCCGCTCATCGAGCGCAACACCACGATCCCGACGCAGAAGAAGCAAGTCTTCTCAACCGCCAGCGACAATCAGCCGGCTGTGACGATCGTCGTGCTCCAAGGCGAGCGCCCAATGGCCAGAGACAACAAGGAGATCGGCCGGTTTGATTTGACCGATATTCCTCCCGCTCAGCGCGGCATACCGCAAATCGAAGTTTGCTTCGATATCGATGCAGATGGAATTCTGCATGTATCCGCCAAAGACAAACAGTCGGGTAAAGAGCAGAAGATCAAGATCGAAGCGAAATCAGGACTCTCTGACGAGGAGATCCAGCGTAAAGTCAAAGAAGCTGAGCTCCATGCCGCTGAAGACAAACTCCGCAAAGAAGGCGTCGAAACGCGCAATGAAGCCGACGCTCTTGCCTTCCGCGCGCAGAAATCGCTGAGCGAATACAAAGATAAACTGCCTGCCAATGTATCTTCCGATATCCAAAGCCGCATCGACGCTTTGAAAAAGGCGCTTGAAGGGCAAGATACGGCGCTCATCAAGGCAAAGACCGCAGAACTGCAAGAACATATGCAAAAAATCGGCGAAGAGCTCTCCAAGGGCGGTGCACAAGCAGCCGGACCTCAAGCTTCCGCTGAACCGCAGACAACGGAAAAGCCCGATATCGAAGACGCAGAAGTCGAAATCGTCGACGATAAAAAGTAAATTCTAGAAGTACGTTGAACTTCTAAGGCCCTCAATTCCGAGGGCCTTTTTTTTGGCTGCCTGGCCAATCTTTAAGATAAAGTAAATTTTTATTTAAAAAAATATCACTAAATGGAGTACCCTTTTACTCGAGGTGGAGCTTGTATTTGACTCATTCCACCTGTATGAGAACCTATAAGAATTTTTTCAACCAATTTTAAGGATTGTGTGTATGGCTCTACCACCTCTTAACCAAGATCTACTACCTCACCTGACCATCGGTTCTGATTGTTTACCAAACTCGGATGGCGTCCTAGCTCGATATGTTGAACGGCAAGGTGCCGGCGGGGCAGTACAGAAGGTTGCAATCGGGTATTTCAAGGATCAAAATTGGATGAATTGGAGCTGGGCGTTTGCTCCCTTTGCAAATGGGGACGTCCCTACAATGAAAGGAAGCGAGTTGGACTCTTGGATGACAACGATGATTAAAGGATCCTCTTTGTGGACAAGAGATCACCAATATGCAGACTATAAAAAGAGTGGGGATGATGGTAAATATCTTTGTTCTACAGACGAGAATGGGAAGAAATTCGCGCTTGTCCCAGCAAATGGCCAAAATGGTTTTGTGGGTTACGTCCCAGCTCGTTTTGTAGATGAATCGTTGAAGAACGGCTACCTCACCAATCCCCAAGCATTTCGCCTAATTGCTGATAGCAAACAAGTTTTGCATTTGGCTTGTCGCGGTATTCCTTATACAGACCACGGCTTTACGCTTCAGGGAAAAGTTTGGTGGCCGGTTAAAAATCCACCTTTGGCAGATTGTGCCCAAGCCATAGGAGAGGCGGTGGCAAAGATTGAAATTAAAGTGCGGCAATGGCTGCTCCCCGAGCAAATACCAATGGCGCTTCAGCCTTTGATACCGCTAGCGCCAACCCCGCTCCGACTACCAACTCAGGAAAATGTCGATTTATACAATGTCATTGCCGATGAAGATGAAAGCGCTCTAACAGAAGCTCCGCAACTAGATGATGTGCCGAAATTGCAGGCTCCCCCTCTTAATACTCCTATTCTCCAACCAGATTTTGATGCTGACGATGACGACGGCGTATTGGTAGATTATGTTCATCGTGTAAATAATTTAGAAGAACTTACACCGATGGAAAGAGCGAGAGCAGAGACGATTATCAATGAGAATATCGAAATTATCAATGAACGAGACGACTTAGGCCAAAATCAAAAAGAAGAAATGATTAGATTATTGACAGAAAGAATAAATCGATTAGCAATGAGAAGGCATTTTCATAATGAGCCAACAGCTGTTATGATACGAGTCATTAATCCTCCTCCTGAGTCTAATCCAAACAGTAAAAGGATAGTAGGATTTGCCACGGCCATGGGTACTGCTCAGCTACTTAGCGTTTTTCCGATCCCGACTATGGCTGCCGGGGGGGTAGTTATCGCAAGTGAACAGTTTTTTGACGATACTTGTTTCATAAATAAAATCATTCGATGGATTACAAGATAAAAAAAAACAAGAACTAACAAACAAACTATTGGAGATAAAATGCATAATGTTCAAATGCCTATCTCAGTTCCTTCAAAAGCTTTTTATTCCCTCTCGCAATTTGCCACGAAATATAAATTGTTATCCGATCAAGTTGATGATCTGGCAAAAAAAATATCAGCACAACCTATGAATAAACGAATGCCTTTTGAAAGAGCAATAGACACGCTAAACCTCACTCAGACCTCGTTAGCTAGTCGAATAAAACTAATTTCAAGCAAAGATCGCATTCATGCAACAACAATGATAAAAGAAATGGAAAAATCTATGCAAGCCTTGGATCAAATGTTGTACTCGGCTGCACCTGTTCCGCAAAGCCTTGGCGGATTCATTGCTCAAAACATTATTAGTGGAATTGTTGCGGGTACTATATCTCATGCAATTGATTACGCCTTAAAGCCAGTATTAACATCCCAACCTCCCCCAATTGATCCAGCTGAGTGCACTTATCACTCAACCGAATGGTTCACTCAGCATGGCATAGATGGTGAACCGGACCTTCTAGTAATGAGAAAAATGGGCTTGCATCCATCTTCCAACGTTCCAGTAGTTATGAAGACGGTTGCCGTAGAGAAAACAGGAATTCCTAGCGAATTAACTGATGATGAGGCCTTTTGGCTTAACAGACTTGCTCCAGAAATACCGGAGGGAACCACGGTAACTCTTTGCGGATATGGAGATCCTAACGGGCGCATGGCGGGAGAAACTGACAACTCGGCTTATGATACTTGGGCAGAACAACAGGATAAATGGATTCGTGATCTATATGAAAATTGCTATACTGATGGATCTCGTCGAACTAATTGGAGTTTAGACCCCCGCTGGCAAAAGGCAGAATATGCAAGAATTATGGGAGATGCCTTAAAAAAGACTCCGAGAAGCACTGGGATAATTGCACTTCCTCGCTGGGAAGTTTTAAAGCGTATGAATCGCGTGATGAATTTTTCGCTGCTATAAGAGATGATTTAAACTCTTTTGGAAAATATGTTGAAGCCAATCGAATTGAAAATCAGATTGCACAAGATGCCGCTAAAGAACGTAATGATCATGACAAGGGCTGGTGTATAATATGTTAAACAATTTGCTAACCAGCTCCATTGTAATTGAATGGATATTGGCATCTTTTTTGATATGCCTGTTATTGGAGTTAAATATTGGGCATCTTTTTAGTTCATACGGATCTTTTCGTTGGAAAAGGTTTTTTGCTTTATTTTGGATAATGATTGGACTACGTTGGCTCTTGATCGGATTGGGAGCTTCTCTCAGGGTGATTCCATGAAGAATCTAATGATCACAATAGGAGACTTATGAAAGCTATAGCAACCTATCAAGCACCTAGTACTCAACACCCTGACCCAGTGCTAGAAGAGAGCTCATCGACGTGCGATCGCATCCTAAAAATTGGTGAAACAGCACTTGCGGCTTTGGCTTGCATAGTATTGTTTATCCTATTCCCTTT
>CAZFWE010000151.1:0-4668 GCA_964522685.1 uncultured bacterium
TCAAAGAGGATACGCTCTCTTTAGTCCCTCATCCACAACTTTCGATCATATCTCCTACACCCGCTATCAAAGACAAATGACCAAGTTATCTCCCGACCTTCATGCGATAATACCTTGGAAATGAGTGTGAAATTGGCTGGTTTTCTAGAAAATTACGCAGTATTTACGCAGTTTAAGAAAGATTTGTCACATTTTTTATGAGTATTGGATCAGTGAATGTAACAAGGATTTTCCTCTGTGTCACAGCTGTTACAGATGCCACACAAGAAAAAGAAAAAATTAGAGTGTTCGTTCCATTTTGAAATTTGTTAACTCAATGCCTTTTCTAACGATCGTTTGTTGGGTTATGACTCTAAATCCCCATTTTTCAAAAAATGGCTTTGCTGTGATGCTTACTTCAGCAAAAATGAGGTGGATATGGCTGTTTTTCGCTCTTTGAAGGATTTCTTTCATAAGAGCTGATCCAACGCCTTTTCCAATCCACTCATGGTGACAATAGAAACAATCGATATGACCATTTGGCTCGAATTCAGCAAATCCAACGATTTTATCCCCGACAGTAGCAATAATCGGCTTAGTTCTGGAAAATTTTTTTGCCCACCCTTCTGTTTCTAAACTTGAAGTAGGCGCCCAAACATCTACTTGCTCTTCTGTGTAGTGTTGAATATTGATCTTGTGGATTGTGTTGAAATAGATGTTCGCTAAAGCCTGCACATCATCTGGACGGTAGTCTCTTACGGAGACTTCTTTTGCCATAGGTTTGTTTCTTTCTGGGCACGATGTTCCGTGGGGTGGAGATATTTGATTATTAAATTGTTGGCAAACCGACAACCCCCATGGAGGATTTTCTATGTGCGTTTCAGTATAATTTTCGTGTGTATACTCGCCAATTACTCTTTTCCAAAATTTTGTTGCTGCTTCAGAACCTGGAATTTGCCTTACTCGCCATGGCCCAGGATGTTTATCAAACACAGCAAAAGCCATGTTTTTACCAACCATTTTCTTTCTGTAAGCAGGAACAACATAAAAGTCTACGATCTTAGAATACTCATCAATGGGCTCGACAATAGAAAAGCCAACTATTTTGGAGCCTTCTTTCCAATAGTAACCGACATTTGGAGTGCGCCAATCAACGTCTATGGAATATTTTCCATCCTGATTTTTCTTTTTTCCCGAGGTAGGGGAAAATTCATCTTCGTAATCCTGAGCTAATTTATCGAAAATATAAGAATTCGATTCGTTGATCAGCTCTAACATATACCCTCTATGAAAAGATCAGCATCTTTCTGGGTTCTGAAGACAAGAAAAGCGGTTTGAGGGTATTTTTTTCTGAGTTCTTCGATGCGCGCTCTTTTTTCTTTATCAAAGGTCCAAGTGTATTTTAAAATTTCCCAGGTGACAGCTCGTAAGCCACCGAAGTCTTTTTTGTAGTTGAACAGTCTTTTGAAAAGCCTCCAGAAGCAGACGAGTCTAGAAAAGTGGAAATATATTAGAACATCAGCTCTAGCGAATCTCATTTCAAAAGTCGAAAACGAACATCCTTCGACCACCCAGGCTTTTTCATCAAGCATAGCTTTTTGAATTTCTATGAATTCTTGCTTATCTCTCTTCTTACCGCCAGGCTCGAACATATGTCTGTCCAGGTGGTGGACTGGAATGCCTAAGATTTTACCGAGCTTAGAGGCAAATGTAGACTTTCCACTTCCAGGGAGACCGATCAATGCAAACTTCTTGTAGGAGGTGTTTTTCATGACTACTGCTCTTCAGCGTAATACAGTTAAATTCTTCTTCAAATTGCCCGATCGTTTTTAGGATTAATTCCCATGAGGGAATCTCTCTGAAAATCATGGATTCCATCAACCCGTAATCTTTTTGAAGTTCTTTCAAAACACGAGGCGGTGGCACGAGTCTCAGTGTTCCCTTTTTGGCAGCGCCATAGTTCGCCCAGCCTGAAGCAAAATAAATGCTTTTGTGGTTGGCTACTCTTTCAAGTAAGTTTGATTCCTCAATGGCTTTTTCCTTTATCGGAGAATTTAGTAATCGAAAAAAATCGTAGAAGTGCCTGGAAATTCGTGGAGGAAGTCTTTTATCTTCAGGTAAATGAGCATATTGATGCAGGATTGTTGCTTTTTCCCAAAACGTTCTCTCAGCATTCAATACACGGATTTTTGTTACTGGCTCTTGGATTTTTTCTTTTAATGCCCCTTTGCAATAGCTATATACAATATGGTCACTTACAGGCCAATGCTCTGATCTTGCGCCTATCTCTATTTTCACGATAGGTCGGACATAGTCAGCATTTGATTTTTTGCTTTGGTATTCAAATAATAATGTTTTGGAGTCAGGATCGTCCAAATCAGCGAGAAGTTGCCATCCTTTATTTGTTCCAAGTTTTTCACTAATCGCATTTGTTAGCTCTCGTAATAATTCATTTTGCACATAGTTTGTGCAAGCTTGGGAGAGATTTTCAATAATGAGATTTTGTTTTTTCTTTGAAGGTGCGTTTTCGGGATTGTTGGGAGTTCCAAAGCCGAAAAATTTTCGTTCAATAGAGAGATCAATATCTTCGGAGAAACGGTCAATCAATCTATATACTTTTGAAAGAGAAGTTCCTCCTTTGAAGGTAAGATAAGGTCTCACTTTTTCTAGTGAAAATAACCTTCCTAAAATCCATACCACCCAAAAGTCTTTTTCGATAATTTCAAAAGGCATGTTTTGGATATCGGCAGCGGTTTGAAAGAAAAGTTCTCGATCATCCTGAGTTAAAAGATGGATTTCATTCATGGCTTGAGCTCCATTATGTCAAAAATAAGGGCTCGTATCCAGGCTGGGGCGAACTTCATGTTCTTTTTAATTTCCTCTTTAGGCGAGTCTTTAAGGAATTTTGAAATTTGTATGCGTGCTTTTTGATCGATATGATCTTTTCCTAAATTTTTCAGAGCTTGGATTAATAATCCTTCCCTAGTTCCAGCAGACAGCATGTTTTTCTTTGTCGTTTTTTTGAAGATTATTTCTTGATTACCGATTTTGACTTTTTTGGAAGCAGCTTCAGTTAGAAATATAACTCGACCAGGAACTTGTGTAGAAAGGCCAACTAAATTTGCTGCATGGGCACCTGCAGGTTGAATCAATACCCCATCTTTTTCTGCAATTGCCTTTGCCGCTTCATTTAAATCGGGAGGGATAACACCCAGTGTGTGGTGGTTTTTTGGATAGTCATAGAGACCTCTCGCAAGTCTTCTTATGAATTTTTGTTTTTCAAGTTGCGATAATGCTTTCCTAACAGAGGCGTCACTTCCTAGGTCTGAAAAATGCATTGGGGTGAAGCACCAACCAGGACCATGTTCAGTAATTCTATTTTTTATTGCTGTTTGAGCGCTATGACGCATTCGGATTAACCTCTGTTTTTCACAAAAACTAGCGTGTTTTTGTGAAATTGGCAAGAGGAAAATCATAGATTTCACAAAAAGAGACTGTTTTTCGTGAAAAATGTTTGTTGCCATTTGGCCAACATCTTGTTGGCTAAAATGGGTAAGAAGACATAGGGTTTTACTCCAGTTTCATCCAGTCTACTCCGTAAAATTTGCGTAATTGAGCTTTACGCAGTCGAATTTTTGAGCATGAATTTTGAGTTGTATGTCACTAAAAACAAAAGGCTTCAGCCGTGAAACTGAAGCCTTAATTTGGATTGGAGGTGGAGAGACGCATTCAGAACTTTTGATTGGAGTAGGATAAAGATCCCAATCGTATTGAATTCTTCTAATCGAATGCAGAGGGTTGGCTAAGAGAAAGTTAAATGGGCCTCCCAGGTAATGGAACGAGCACCTTGGAAAACAGAGGGGGGTATGCTCCTTAAATAGAAGCGTTACCTGTCCATATTTATGGAAATCGTTCTAAGGAGAGAGAGCCCTATTATTCAACAAAAAAACTTCTATTTACAATTTTCAACGTAAAAAAAAATTTAGGGTAGCTTTGAAAGATTTTTGCATTAGGAATTGAAGAGGTTGATTCGGAACTTTTGATTGGAAGAGGATTAAGGATCAATTTTGATATTTCTCTCTCCCAAAAAAAGGGATTCATGATTAGCTGGCACGTCTACTTCTTCTTGCTTTTCATGCTGTGGAAGGAGAAAGCAGAGAAAACGTCTGTCTGCATATGGATTCGGAGGCTTTGCGAAAGGCTACTGACAGATATTTGAATTGTATTAACCAAATAAGCCAAGGTGTAGATTTCACGACGAGGGGGATAGCATGAGGTGTTAACACTCTAGACAGCTACCTAGATATAACCATTGCAAGAAAATTGAAAAACATGAGATACTGCATGTTTAAAAAATTTTATCATACTAATAAAATTAAGGAAATCCTGCGCATGAATACAATCTTAATTCAAACCAAGTCACTTTTGTTTAGTCTTTTTTGCTTGCTTGGTTTTTTGACAGCTCCAATTTATGCAGATGTTAAGGCTGTAAAGTTGTTTGACTATGAAGGTAATCTCAAACCGGTTACGACTTGTATGGTAGAGGGAAAGACCAAGGTTATAGCACCAGGCCCGTATGATAAAACTCTTAGAATTTGGGACTTTGCAACGGGTGAGTGCGAAGGTGTAATAGGAAGTCATGAGGGGTATGTTCGTTCAGTTACAACTTGTGTTGTAGATGGAGAAATC
>CAZFWE010000152.1:0-4565 GCA_964522685.1 uncultured bacterium
GAAGGAATCATCTTTATCCGTTTGAAGCCCTACAAAGAACGCATCTCCCTAAATAAAATCCTCTCCGATCTCTCTTCCAAACTCAAACACATTCCCGGTTTCAACTGCTACCTCTCTCCGCTCCCCCTCGTCAATCTCCAAGTGGGAACCACTGCCCAAGCGCTCTATCAATATTCTCTCACCGCCCTCGACCGCAATGCACTCTACAAATATGCGCCCACGCTCGTTCAAAAAATGCAACATGATCCCCACTTTACGCAAGTATCCAGCGACCTCCGGATCTCTCAGCCCCAATGGCAGCTTCGCATCGACCGGGACCGCGCCTACAACTACAACGTCAGTGCTAGCGACATCGAAACGTATTTTACCTACGCCTACTCCGACAACAAAATCAATCTCATCAATGCTGAGATCAATCAATACGACATCATCATCGAAACGCTCCCTCAGTTCTATAAAGATCCCACCGTCCTCTCCAAACTCTACGTCCGCTCCTCCACGAATTTCCTCGTTCCCCTCTCTGAAATCCTCAACGTCGAAGAGACTGTCGGCCCACTGACGATCAACCACATCAACGGCCAATCCGCAGTTGGCATCTCCTTCAATGTTCCCGAGGGAGAAACGCTCGGATCCTCACTGCGCCAAATCCAGAAGCTCACCGAAGGGCAAATCCCCGCTGGTATCAAAGGACAAGTGATCGGCACTGCTGATATCTTCCAGTCCTCATTCGAAAGCCTTAAATACCTAATGATCCTGGCCATCTTCGTGATTTACATCATCCTTGGCATCCTCTACGAAAGCTTCATCCATCCCATTACCGTCATGAGCGCTTTACCCCCCGCCCTCTTCGGCGGCCTTCTCACCCTCTTCCTTTTCCGCCAACCCCTCTCGATCTATTCTTTCGTTGGGCTCATCCTGCTCATCGGCATCGTCCTCAAAAACGGCATTATGCTCATCGACTTTGCCAACGACGCCGTACTCAAAGAAAAAAAATCGGCTTATGACGCCATCGTCGAAGCTTCTCTGATCCGTTTCCGCCCCATCATGATGACCACTATCGCTGCCCTCATGGGCGCTATCCCCATTGCCCTTGGGATCGGCGGCGCCATCAGCCAAAGCCGCATTTCGCTCGGCTGCTGCATCATCGGTGGACTGATCGTTTCACAGTTGCTGACCCTGCTTTTGACACCTGTTTTGTATTACTACTTTGAAACCCTGCAAGAAAGAGTAAAGAACGTAAAAATCTAAAAGACTAAAAATGAATCCGTTAATAGTCTCTAAAATTCTAAAGTCTTTAAAAAATTTGCAGCTTCCATAATCTCAATTCCCTGCTCGATTTTTTCACGCTTGAGGTCTTTGACAAGCTGAACTGCGGGCAATTTATATTTTTCGTGGAAATAACGAAAATGAGAGGAGATGGTAGGATCTGCATATTTCACTTCGATGATTTTTTCGATTTGCTGGTCAAAGACTAATGCAAAATCAACTTCTTTCCGTTCTTTGGTTTGCAAATATCTGAGTGAATAATTCTTTGCTTGATAGTCAATTTTTGCAAAAACGTGTTTTAATAAACACGTAGCGACAAAATTTTCAAATTTAGCTCCTTGATCCCCTTTTACAAGACCTACATCAAAAAAATAAATCTTCGGTTCTTTCAGCAAACTCCGAGCGATATTTTTTGAAAACGGAGTCACGCGAAATACGATATAAAGCGCTTCCAAAATTTGAATATATTTTTTCACTGTATTCGGAGAAATGGCGACATCTTCTGCAATTGAAGTATAAGAAATCGGAGACCCAACCCGTTCTCTTAAAAGATCAAATACCAATCGAATCGCATTCAAATTGTGAATATTCTCAAAATCAAGTACGTCGATTCGAAGTAAACTATCGACATATTGTAGCCGCCATCGATCAGCATCAATGGGATCCAGCGCTAAAAATGGTTCGGGAAATCCTCCCCGTTCTAAAAATCGGTCAAGGGTATAAGGAGTATTCACTTTTTCGCATTCTGCTGGAGAAAGAGGAAGCAGCCGATGCAGAAAATAGCGTCCCGCCAGTGAATCTCCCACATGATTGAAAATCTCAAGTCGCGCACTTCCGGTGACTAAAATCTTTTGATGCAATTGTTTCGTATCGTAGACGCCCTTTAGATAATTTTTCCATTTTCGCATCTTGTGGATTTCATCGAGGATAATCAGTTCCACAGAGGGAAGCCAAGCTTCCTCCAAGATGATTTTCCGGTCCTCCATCCGATCGTAGGTCAAATAGAGCGATGATTTAAATTCTTGTGCAATCGCCTTTGCAAGAGTTGTCTTCCCCGCCTGCCGAGGTCCCGCTAGAAGAACCATTTTTTTCTGTAGATCGCGGAAAATCGCCTGTTTTTGAGTTCTGTCCATACCTGACTATTTTGCATTCCATTGCAAAAAAGTCAAGTCTTTTTCGCATTCTACTGCGGAAAAGTCGAATTTTACCTGTTAAGGCCTGGGATGGAACGCTTTAAAGGCGGCTTTTAGACGATTACCCGTCACGTGCGTATAGCGGTCAGTCGTGCCAATGTCCTCGTGGCCGAGCATATCTTGGATCAGGCGGAGATCGGCGCCGTTTTCGAGAAGGTGGGTGGCAAAAGAATGACGCAGGGTATGGGGCGACACCGACTTGACGATGCCGGCCGACGAGGCGTAGGCTTTAACCCGATTCCACACAGTGATCCGATCGATGGGAGTACCTTTTTGCGAAACAAATAGGGGGGCATTATCCTCGGCAACTTTTGTCCGGAAGTGGATCAGGTAGAAATCGAGCGCTTCAATCGCTTTCTTCCCCACAGGGACGATCCGCTCCTTCTTCCCTTTTCCCCGCACCTTGACGAAATCGTCGCTTACATCGGAGATTTTGAGCCTGCAAAGCTCTGACACCCGGATCCCCGTCGCATAGAGTAGCTCCAGGATAGCTCTATCACGACAGCCGATAAAATTCTCTTTTTGAGGCTGTGCTAGGAGAGCATCCACCTCTTCGATCGAAAGCACTTCAGGGATAAGCTGCCACATCTTTGGGCTATCGAAATAGCGACCAAAATCTTGGTCGATTTCCCCTTCCCGTTTTAAAAAACGGAAAAAGACCTTTACCGCCACCAACATCCGACAAATGGTGGAAGAAGCGTAGTCATTTTGTTTGAGGATATTTAAAAAACGAAGGACTTCATCCCCACCAACCCGTTTCCAATCTTTGATTTCAAGTGTTGCACTGAATGCCTCGATATCGCGGCCATAAGCCTCGATTGTATTTAAGGACAACCCCTTTTCGGTGCGAATGTAATCGAGAAAATCGCGAATAAGAAGCAAAAAACGGTCCATTCTTTGCTTATAACATAATCACACAACCCGTGTCCAAATCCGATAGTGAGAGCCGTCTACTTCCATGTGTGCTTCTACTTGAAAATCAATAGGGCTTTCCACATCATACTCTTTTGTGATATCGAAAGGTTTACACGCTTTGATCGTCCCAACTCCTGTATCCAAGTTGTAATGAGCTTCGAGATTCAAGCGCTTCTTCACTTCCATCACATATTTTTTATCCTCATGCTCTTTCACAAGAGCTTCAAATGAACTAGCAACAATTCCTTGATTCAGCATTGCTAAAAACCGGAGACCTTTTTTCTGTTTGTCAGTCAGCTCTCGTTCCTCCAATCCCTCTGCGGTAAAATCAAGACCTTGAAGACCCAGCTTTCGCATACAATCTTCAAATTTTTTAAGAGGCTTCCCGTTTAAATAAAAATCCGAACGATCAAGATCCCCTTCAATATCGCGCTTAAGACGTTTCAAATTCCATTTTCCATCCTTCACGAATGTCTTCAAGATCTTTTCCAAAAAGTCTTCTTTCTCGACGCTATTGGCCCATCTTGCCTCCTCGCTCGGCTTGAAAATCTTGTAGACCGCACCGCCAATCTTATCGTGCAAAAATCTTGAATCGATCGTTAGCCAGAGACCTGCGCTGATTGCAAATGCAATCGGAATAGCGATTCCTGCCGTAGTAAACGCTAGAATAGGTCCCATAACAATCATTAAAGCGGCAAGTACGAACAATGTAATATCTTTCACTCGTTTTTTAAAACTTTCTTGGTCGGCCAGTTCGATCAAATCCTTTGCCTCTTGCAGTGCATCGAGGTCTTTTCCCTCTTTTAGACGAGTAAGCAAGTTGGCCGATTTTGCGATATTCTCGACCACTTGAGCCCCGACTCTTCGGACAAAACGATCATACTTTTCTTCGCATTTATTGCGGATTGCCGTGGGGTCTCGATCAAGCCCTTTATCCGAGAGCTCTCCCCAGTCTTTTGCCGTCAAAGAGATCTGCTGCTGTAAAAACTCAAGCCCTTCAATCGCTTTTTTTTGCTGAGAAATGTCTCTTTTCAAAATTCTTTTAAAATCGTTTCTAAACGCACTGATGAATTGCCATTCATGCAAAGCAGAAGCCGCCAGGAAAAGGCCCATTCCAATCGCAATTCCCTCAGCAGCAAAACCAAATCCGTGGCCAACATCACGAAAAGACTGCGAAGCCGAAACACCGGG
>CAZFWE010000153.1:0-4533 GCA_964522685.1 uncultured bacterium
ATTTAAAATACCACGAGGTAATTGAACGGGTGACATTTTGGGGAGTCACTGATCGAAATTCTTGGTTAAATCACATACCCATAAAAGGAAGAGCCAGTTATCCTCTTTTGTTTGATCGCAATGGACATCCAAAACAGGCGTTTGATGTTCTAATATCATTCAAAAAACCGTGATACATTATACAGTCCCGTAGGTTTTACGAATAAGTGATCTTAATTCCTCGATGAGATAGAGGGGACAATTGAGGATGTTGCCGTCTTTTCTTAAATTCATTGGAGAGCTCCGAATGAGCATGTTCGACTGATACGTGGCTCCATAAACTAGGAGGCTTTTCTTTTTTGAAGAATTCCCCGATTTGACTTCCAATGGATAAATAACGTCTTCTTGTTCGATGATAAAATCAAGTTCTGCTTTGCCTTCGCTTGTCCAATAATATAGAGGATATCGACTATGCACTAGCTCTTGCGCTATGTAATTTTCGGCGATAGCGCCTCGAAATTCCTGAAAAAGTTCATTCTCATGAAGGATTGTTTTTGCAGAGAGATTGGCCATAGCTCCGAGTAATCCCACATCAACAAGATATATTTTAAATGCATTCAAGTTAGCATAAGCTGATAACGGGATTTTAGGAACGCTGATTAATGAAGCTTTATAAATTAATCCAGCCTCGATGAGCCACTGCAATGCTCCCTCAAATTCTTTGGCTCGGCTGCCTTCTCGAATGACCGAATAGATGAATTTCTTATTTTCTTTGGCTAATTGACTCGGTATCGAGCTCCATACCTGATTGATTTTCATGATCTGATCTTTAGGAGCGTGCTTCGCAAAATCTAGGCTGTAAGCATTTAAAATAGCAGTCTGGATTTCTCGAACCTTGGTCACATTGTGCGAATCGATATATTCTGCGACCGCTTCTGGCATCCCGCCTACAAATAGGTATTCTTTGAAATACATCAGGAGTTTTTCATGCAAGTTGGGCGGAAGTGGCTCGATCGTATCCAGTTGTTCGATAAAGTCTTTTAACCGAGTTTCCTGCAGGGCTTCGAGAAATTCTAAAAAACTTAAGGGATGAAGTTCTTGAAATTGAACTTTCCCTACAGGAAACCCTTTGACGTGGGCTAGTTTTACTCCCAGGAGAGACCCCGCTGCTACAATGTGCTGTTCAGGTGCGTTTTCACAAAAGTATTTGAGGCTATTGAGCGCATTTGGACATTCTTGAATTTCATCGAAAATAAGGAGTGTTTTTCCTTCTACGATTTGAGTATTCATTTCGATGTTTAAAGCTTTTAAAATCGATTTTGGGTCCAGGCTTGCGTCAAATAGTTTACAGAGTCGAGGGTTGTCTTCAAAGTTGAGATAAACGGTCGATGTATAGTCTAGTTCCCCAAATTTTTTCAGGACAAATGTTTTCCCAACCTGACGGGCGCCCATGAGAATCAGAGGCTTCCTTCTGGTCTGGGCTTTCCAATCCCGGAGATTTTTCATGACTTTTCGTTTCATACCTTCATCATACCATTCTCGTACATTTATACGTTCCAAAAAGTGCGTTAAAATCCATTAAAACGTTCTAATAAATGAGCCGTGCTTGCGATTATTGGGGCGTATAAGTGGATTTTTATTATGTAACTAGCTTGATGTTAGTGGTTTATATTGAATTCTACTCGGAGATAGCGCCTTGCAGTAAACTTACTTGACTTGAGTCTAACTTCGCAGTTGATAGTTTTAGCTTATTAGAGCAATCTCTTACTATTTTTATGAGATCAATTTTCTTAAATTGCAAAATTCCATAAGGGTCATGTGGATCTTCCCATGCGTTGCATAGATCTTCTATGACTTTTCTATTCCAATCAGGATTCGATGTAAAGCCATTTTCTTCTAATTTCTGTAGCAAAAATTGTTTTGGATTTTGCTCTTTGATGTATTTCCGAACTTTGACCGTGTCTTGGGGTAAATTACAGATTGCTAATTTTTCATAGACTTCATTTTCGAGCGCGGCTTTCCATAAGTTGGCATATTCTTTTACTAGAGAAACCGTTAACATTGTTGGTTGTGGCATAGGACTCCTCTCTGTGTTACAGTCAGTTTTTTTGGACTAAAGTGTATCTTTTAAGGTTGATTTTTCCCAATGGGAATGTGTTCTTCTCCTGCCAGGTATGAAATAATCCCATCTTTTGCTATTAACCAAGGAACGGTTCTATTTTCCATGTCTTTGCGAATATAAGGCTTTAGTTCTTCAGGGCTAATTGTCAATGTAATTTTGTTGTCTTGAAAATATTTGGCTAATTGACCCAAGGTGAGGTTCGCTCCTAATTCAGGTCCCTGTTGAATATTTTGTGCTAAATCCGTAGTTGAAATAGGAAGAAATCGGACTTCTGTTTTTCGGAGAGTATTTTGGGTTTCGATAATGATTTGTTGTTCAGTAGGAGAAAATTCATTTACCGGAATAAAAGGCGGCATCAGATTTTCACAATGCTGATAAAGTAAAGTCTGCTCTAAATCAAGCGGACTTTCTCGAGCTTTACCCGTAGCTACTTCTAAATCAAAAATAACTACAGTATTGTCTTTTATTTTAACATTTTCAAAATGATAATCGCCCCCACCAATCATGCCGGTGTATGTATGCGTTGATTCTAAGCTTGCCAATTCGCGAAGAAGGCTATCTACATAGATTTTTTGATTTGAAGGTGTCTCAATAGAATTAGAAATATTTAATAATTCAGATTTTATCTTTTGTAGTTTTTGGTTGCTGAGATTAAAAATGCGTGCTATTCGCTGTTCCAAGTCATAGGCGGCTGATAAAATGGGTGTTGTCCCTTCAATATATTCAGATATAAAACAGTTAAACGCAGGAAATTCATAAATTTTAATTCCGTAAAGTCCGCCATGAACTTTTCTTGAGGATGGATGAATTGCGTTAATTTGATTCAAATAATCAGAAACTACCATATCGACTGCGCCGGATCTGTTCTTGATTACGATATCGAGATTTGGTTGGTTAGGTAACTTGAATGAAACTTTAGTTGGTGGAAATCTGTTTCCATGTTTATCAGCTTCGAAAAGTGTAAGTTCCCAAGAAGTACATGGTTGCATGGTTGAACAGGAAAAAAATGAAAAAATATCCTTTCTCAATGAAAAAACTAAGTCCTGGATTTTTATAATTTGTTTGCTGGTGTTTTCAATTATTAGTTTTTTTTCGTTAATTTCTTTTTGAATTAATATAGATCTTTCTTCGATTGGTCTGTTTGAAAATGAGAGATTGGAAATTATTCTCAAATGTTCCATCCCATGATCTACATAAAATTCTTTCATTGAATATGAATTTTTGATGTGTTCTATCAATGATATTGACCAAATATTGACAATTTCATGTTCTTTATTTTCGATCTCGTCTTTTAGACTGTCTTGTTTTGATTCTATGCGTTCGATTATTTCTTCACTGTTTTCAGTGTCGCTGTCCTCTGCTCTATCTTTTTGTATATCTAGTTCTTCGTATTCGATTTTTATTTTATATAATATTTCTAATTGCTTTTGTAATGATTCAGGAATTTGAAATCCTATAGGAGGCGTAGAAGAAATGGGCATATCGGATGAGGAACTTGCTACAGATGAACAAGGAGCAGAAGGTGGGAATTCTACGTTTGAAGAAATGATTGATGGAGTTGAGCATGAAATTAAATTAACTGAAGTCATAGTTTATTTTTTTTGTTTATTTAGCAATTTTACAGATTTGTTGAATATTAATCAATCTGAAAAATATTTATCTTCTTAAAGTCGATCTTTTGTTGACAAATATTTTTTTTTCATATGGCCACATTTTTTTGTAAATTAATGGTTTGTTAGTTTGAATTTTGACAGCAGATTTTGCGTTTCAGCGGCGTTATTAACCCGACACCTCAATAGGTCACATCAGCTTGCTGCGACTTCGCCATATCGATTCTCCTCCTCGGCCTAGCTTTCAGCTATGGTCCTTCGTCGATCGAAATGCTTCGCTTCGATCTGTCTTTGCTTCGCTATCGCCGATTTATGTCACCCGTTGAGATGTCGGGTTAATAAAACTCTCAAAAAATGCGCGGGCGCAGTATAGATCGAGGTATCTTTGTCGTTTTTCGCTTGCTCAGCGCTTGCTCTTAGCCCTATGCTAGGGCTTATTAAGAGTATTTTATGCGAATGCCTCGGCTTAAGGCCATTTCTTTTGCTCCTTTCAGAGATGAATTGCGAGGCTATAGCGTTTCTTCGATGCGAAGCGATGCGCTAGCGGCCCTTGCAGTGGCTTTGCTGACGATCCCGCAATCGATCGCCTATTCTTTACTCGCGGGACTTCCTCCTACGGCAGGCCTTTTGTCTGCGATTTTTGGCACGATTTTCACCGCTTCTTTCGGCTCTTCCAGACTCCTTATTTCTGGGCCGAGCACCGGGGTGGCTATCTTGATCCAAACGTCGATCTCAGACATTCTAGGAACGTATTACGAGACGGTAACAGGCGCGGCCAAAGACGCGCTGGTGTTGCAGCTTTTGACGCAAATTGTCATCATC
>CAZFWE010000154.1:0-4532 GCA_964522685.1 uncultured bacterium
AGAAATTGGGCATAGACTGATTTCCATGGAGGAAAATCATGGGGAAGATCGGTCCACCGACACCCATTTCGTAGGATGTAGAACATAGCATTCAGCATTTCTCGTCTTGGGTATTTACAGCGAGTACCGGCATTTCGATATCTATTTGCCTTTAGTATGGGTTCTATTTGTTCCCATTCTTTATCTGATAAATCATCTGGATAAGCTAGTCGATTCATAGTTTCTCCTATGCGAAGGCAGAAACTATACACTAAAAATTTAATTCAGAGAATGTCTCTTATATACGAAGGAATTGCCCTGAAAATCTCCCAAAGGCTGGACAGGGCCTAAAACCATCGATAGTCTACCTAACGAAGGGACATTCCGGTCGCACCAAGTGCCGATTCTGGTGAATGCTGCGCATCCCGAGCATGTTATACCAATCCCAGAGCTTTCCGATGAACGATAGGCATTTTTGGGCATGGTTCAAATTCGAGTAACAAATCTCTAAAAAAGTTAGTGAACAGAACTCCGCGCGTAAGCTAATCGTTTCGTAAGTGGAGGGTGCTCAAGATCTAATCGGATATTGCCTTCTGGAGAAAGATCCCGTTTTCTAGAATCCATATAGGGCTTACTGCGTATATTTTTGTTCTCTTCTAGTCTGGTCGTAAAAAACTCAATTGCGCCGAGATTTGTATTGAGGATTTTCATTGCAGTAAGATCTGCATCTTTTTCTTGCATCCGAACAACTAGATTCTCCAATGGCTTCGCAAGAGCTTCACATAAAGGAATAATCCAGGGGGAGATAAACAACGCAGATAAAATATCCAAAATAAGAAAAGCGATTTTAAGAACTGTTCGTTGAGTAGTATGATTATGTGCTATATGTGAGAGTTCATGTGCTAATACGAAATCAATTACATCTCTTGATTTTACCGCAGTCCCATTGTCAATGAGAAGAATAGCTTCTGAAGAAAAAGATGTCCCCAGCCCAGTTGCTGTAGGACTGGGAAAAATTTTTACCTCTTTGGTGATTCCCAACCTTCTAGCCAATTCATGGGTACGATCAATGATATAATACAACGTTTCTTTATCTGGCACTGGGAAGCCACCCATTGGCGAATCTCTCTCTTCAATAGTTTCATGGGTTAACTCCCTAGATTGATTATAGAAATCAAAAACTAAATTCTCGTGATCATCAATGTATTTCAGAGGAGAGGAGAACACGACTCTAAACTCATTTGGGAGGGAAAAAACCCTGATAAAAATTCGAGTCACTGCAGCAAACAATGCATCTTTAACATGCGGAAAAATCGTATTCCAATAAGCATCAAAGGTTGATTCAGATTGCTGGATAGAAGTGCTGTGTAAAAGCTCTGATGGGGCAGTTAATTTTGTCGGAAACATGATTACTCTTATTTAAGATGGAAATATGTTATCATGAAGATGCAACAAGATGAGCTGGGATAATGGGTATGCTGCGTCTGGTCAGTGGGCTGAAGCCGAGATGACAGCATTTTTTTGAGTATTGTCTTTGAGTGTCAGAAAAATGGAAGAGGTTGCAAAAAAGAGTTGAATTCTATAGGCCGATTGAATAAACTCCTCTTCAAACCAAAACTCCGATTGGAACCATGGAAGAATTTATTGCATACCTCATTAAAAATATGGTCAACCAGCCCGATCAAGTCGACATTCGCGCGATGGAAGGGCAAAGCGGCCTTTTGATCGAAATTCGAGTTGCTCCCGAAGATGTGGGTAAGGTTGTCGGCCGCAAAGGCAATGTCATTCGCTCCCTCCGCACATTGGCGGGAACTATTGGCGCCCGTTTGGGATGCCGAATTCATTTGGAAATCATTCAACCATAAGAGGTTCTATGGCTATTGGACTTCAGATCGAGTTGGAAGAGATTGACCGCAAGATCGTCTTGCGGATCGATGGAAGGATCGATGCATCGACATCGCCTGTCTTAGAGCGGAAGATCAATCAATTAGTCGAGGAAAACCATTCTCATCTCCTCCTTGATTTTAACCGTGTCGACTACTTGAGCAGCGCTGGAATGCGGGTACTTTTAGCTGCGACCAAAAAAATGAAGGCAAAGAGCGGAGATTTGATCCTTTTTTCTTTGCAAGATGAGGTTTCGAGCACAGTTCGCATGGCGGGGTTCGATAAGATCCTCCATATTTGCTCAAGCGAAAAAGATGCCTTGCATGTAAAAGGTAAATAGATCTCTTGAAGACAGCCGTCCGTCATCTTCCTCTGCCGCAGAAAGAGAGAGTCTCACATCAGGGGGAGAAGAAGAGGATTATCGTCATTGCCGGGCCGACCGCTTCTGGCAAGACAAAGCTTTCCTTGGAACTGGCCGGCCTGATCGGCGGAGAGATCGTATCGGCCGATTCCTGCCAGGTCTATCGCGGCATGGATATTGGAACCGCGAAGGTGTCCGCCGTTGAACGTGCGCTCTATCCCCATCATCTCATCGATGTTTGCGACATCGACGAATCGTTCAACGTCGCCGAGTTTTACAAAAGTTGCCAAGAGTCCTTCCGGCACATCAGCGCTCGAGAATGCGTACCGATCGTCGTTGGCGGGTCGGGCTTTTATATCCATGCACTTCTCTACGGACCTCCCGCAGGGCCTCCCTCGGTGCCAGACGTGCGAGATTTTTTGGACCGACAAATGAGAGACTTAGGCCCGGATGTACTTTTCGAGCGGCTTCAGATTCTCGACCCCGAATATGCGGCAACTATTTCTGTCCGGGATCGGCACAAAATTATCCGCGCATTGGAGATCATCGCACTTTCGGAGAAAAAGGTGAGTGATTTTCCAAAGCGGATGAAGCTCGAAGAGCAACAGTATGATTTTCGTTGCTGGTTCATCTATTATCCAAGAGAGAGTTTATATCCTCGGATTGAAAATCGCTGTGAAGAGATGCTTCGTTTAGGATTTCTCGAAGAGGTAAAAAGTTTGGATCAACGCGGGATTCGGCTCAATTCGGCGGCCTCACAAGCCATTGGCTATCGACAAGCTTTGGAATATATCGACAGTCCACAAACAGATGCCGATTATCTAGCCTTTGTTTCCAATTTCAAAAAGGCATCCCGCCAGTACGCAAAGCGCCAGTTCACTTGGTTTCGAAAGGAACCTCTTTTTCGCTGGCTCAACGTCGAAGAGTATTCATCGGAACGGATTCAGGAGTTAATTCTTCAAGACTTTGAGCAGGGAAGTTAGAAAGGTTCCCAGGCTGTCTTTACTCTTGGGTGAAATAAGGGCTTGCAAGGTATGTAAATGCAATAACAGCTAAAGCCGTTACGATAGCAATTTTGTTAGATATCCCTCTATATGCCCACTGTTCAACAGCTTCTTTATTTTGCAGAGAGTACCAAGAGAGAGAAGGAACTTCTAATAAACGATTTTCCTTCAACCATTCATACATTTTTTTGTCGCCATGCATTTTGTCGCCATACCTACTATAATAATCACAAGGCATATTCAATTCTTCGCTATCATATGGTTGCGGTTCTCGTTTGAATCGCGTTGTTATATGAGATCCGATTTGCCAGTTCCATTCCATATATTTGGATCCAATATAGCTCATCGGCAATCGGCAAGGGGCATTATCGGGCTTTCGCAATATAAAGTGATTCAAGGAATAGTTCTCATAAAAATATTTGGTCAGAAAAGGAGCCTGAGTATCCAAAAACAATTGGGCCATGTTGTAATTAAAAGCGTCTTCATCATCTCTTCGATCTTCATGAAGCTTTTGATTTTCATGAAAGAAGGTAAACCCATCCATCAAAAGGAATCCTGCTTTTGGCCGGAGTAGATTATAAGTTTGGGCAAATGTCCCGACAGGGTCAACAAGATGCCGAAAACACCATCTTGAGATTGCCAAATCGATTTTGTTATTAAGATCTAATCCTTGCTCTTCAAACTGTTCTTTAAGCTCTTCAATCTTAAAGGCACCCAAGAAGTATATTTTACATCGACCTGCTTCAACGATTTTTTCTCCTGTATGTTTTTCGCCACGGATGCCGATGATGTGAACTTTGATGTCTTTTGGGAGATCTGTTTTTCGATTTAAATAACTTGCGAGTCCATTAATCCATTGAAAATTGCCAGCGCCGACATCGAGGACATAAAATTCTTTTTGGGCAGGATAGGCTTCAAGGATCATTTTTTTTATCATCTTGCGTTCTTTAACACCGCACATTTTATACGTATAATCTCCATTATAACTACCCCAAGAGCTTTTCGAATCTGTAACAATCTCTTTAAAAACCGTAGAAATTGAACTTTTGAGTTCCTCAGGCCTTTGAGTCCAATCGAGATAGCGGGAAGAGTTAGGCGCTGGAGCCGCGCTTGACGACCTACTCGAGGAGATAGTATTGTTAATTGATAAACTCATGAATTGATCCGTGATTAAATTTATATTTAAATTATATAAAAAGAAGAAATAATAGTAAATTAAAAAATTACCTATAATCATTGCAGGTGGCGGAAGGCCAGGGCTAGCGCATCAAAAATGAATGTTTGTTGAGCCTGTACCTCCCTCC
>CAZFWE010000155.1:0-4507 GCA_964522685.1 uncultured bacterium
ACTCTCCGAGAAATTGGATTCCTTCCCTTTATATGCTGAAGATAAACGCGTAAAGACCCTCCATGCGTGTCTAGCTCTTCCACATCGAACAGCTCGAAGCCGTGATAGCGGAATATTTTTTCAGCAACAATCAACGAAAAATAAGAAAAATGTTCATGATAGATCGTATCGAATTGATTTTGAGAAATCAGCTGTAAAAGGTGGGGGAATTCAAGAGTGATCACCCCATCCAGTTTGAGAAGAAGCTTTAGTCCTAAGAC
This sequence comes from uncultured bacterium, assembly GCA_964522685.1. GTDB lineage: Bacteria > Chlamydiota > Chlamydiia > Chlamydiales > SM23-39 > CAITMJ01. The sequence goes on from CAZFWE010000155.1 coordinate 261, forward strand.
AAAATCATTCAAATCAGGCACATGAGCCAACACATTATTTCCAATGATCAGATCTGCTTTTTTCCCTTCCTTAACAAGTTCAGAAGCTGTTTTTTTTCCAAAAAATTTGACGAGCGTAGGAATCCCTTTTTCGATGGCCCATTGAGCGACATTCTTCGCCGGTTCAATCCCTAAAATGGGAATGCCTTTCGCCTTAAAGTGCTGCAAAAGATATCCGTCGTTGCTGGCGATTTCGACCACGAAATGACTTTGATCGAACCCAAACCTCTCGCATATCTTTCTCGTATATTGCTTTCCGTGTTCTATCCAACTATCTGAAAAGGAGGAAAAATAAGCGTAATCGCTAAAAATTTCATCAGGTGTGTGAAATTGACCCAATTGAACGAGCAGGCATTGATCGCAAACATAGGCATGAAGAGGGAAAAACGACTCCTTTTCCGAAGTCGATTGCAGGTACGAATTGGAAGGGGGCGTTTTTCCTAGGTCGCAAAAAGTATGGATCAGAGGGGCGACGCAAAAACGACAAGCATGAGTCATGAAGAGCCTACTCGATTGTTTGCTAGGGGAGAGCTTTTCGACTGGATTAAATAATTTTCATACCATGGAATTGTTCTTCTAAGACCTTCTTCCAGGGAAAATTTCGGTTTCCAGTTCAGAACATCAAAGGCTTTTTTATAGCTTAACGATTGCTCTCGAATTTCGCCACTTGCCGTAGAGAGGATTTTCGGCTGCAAATGATGGCAATTCATCAAGAGGCGGAGAGCTTCCACAACTTCTAGCACGGAGTACGGTGAATTCGGAGCAAAATTAAACGCCTCGCCTCTAACCTCCTGGCGATGAAGGTTTTCTCCGAGAGTTAAATAGGCTTCGGCCACGTCTTCCACGTAGATATAATCACGCGTGAATTTCCCATCGCTTCGGATGATGGGCGCTTTATTGGACAAATAACTGCGTATCGTCCCGGGAATAAGCCGGCTCCAATGAAGATCTCCTCCGCCATAGATGTTCCCGCAGCGGGCTATTGTTACCGGGACGCCATAGGTATGATGATAGGTGAAAGAAAGGAGATCCGTGCATGATTTAGAAACATCGTACGGGTGCTTTCCGGCTAAAGGCATTTTTTCAGTGTATGGCAGTTCCTTGCTGGATCCATAGGCTTTATCGCTAGAGGCGACAACGACTCTTTGAACAAGACCGCCAAGCCTTCGGCATGCCTCTAAAAGATGGTAGGTGCCCCGAATATTGGCTTCGAACGTGGCCAAAGGACTCCTATGGGCAGTCCCGACAATCGCTTGAGCACCGATGTGAAATACAGTATCGATTTCGCGCTCATTGATTACGTTTTCCAAGGAATTGTAATCCTCTAAGCTCCCCTGTGCCAATTCAGTATTTAGATAGTCTTTGCTTCGAAAGAAATCGCTGTGCGGGTTAAAGCCACGAACAAAAGCGACAACATGGGCGTTGCGTTCAATGAGAATTCTTGAGAGCCAAGAGCCGACTAATCCGGTCGCTCCCGTTACCAATACCCTTTTTCCGTTCCAAAATGAGGTCATTGTTTTTCCATATTTTCCAAGGCGCCTTTTCAGACTGCCATAAAGATTCCAAAAGTCTAAACTCTCTCAACGTATCCATCGGCTGCCAAAAATCCTCATGACAAAATGCCATTAGCTGATTTTCAGAAGCGAGCTTTTCAAGAGGGTCTCTCTCCCAGCTCGTTTGATCATTTTCAATATAGTCCAAAACTTCCGGTTCGAGGACAAAAAATCCTCCATTAATCCAACCTTCTTTAGACTGATTTTTTTCAGTAAATTCAACCACCGAATCGCCTTCTAAAACAAGGCCTCCAAATCGAGCAGGCGGATGAACAGCAGTGACGGTGGCTAATTTTTTATGTTTTTTATGAAAGGCGACCAGCTCATCGATATTAACATTCGACAATCCGTCCCCATAGGTCATCATGAAGGTTTCATTTCCAATCCACTTTTTAAGTCGTTTAAGGCGACCTCCTGTCTGTGTATCAAGACCGGTATCGATTAGATGGATACGCCAATCGAGCTGATTCCCTTCATGAATCTTTGTTTTACCACTGCCTAAATCGATCGAAAGATCGTTGTTGATTGCGAAAAAATTCAAAAAATATTCTTTCACAACTTCCGCTTTATATCCGAGCGCAACGACAAATTCATTGTAACCATAGACAGCATAAATGCTCATGATATGCCATAACATTGGCTTGCCGCCAATTTCTACCATCGGTTTGGGAATACTTGCCGTCAGCTCTGATAAGCGAGTGCCAAAGCCTCCTGCAAGAAGTATCGTTTTCATAGGTTAAAGATAAAACGAACCACCAAAGAAATCAAGGCGCATCGGCCTTCATCATCTCTAAATTCTGGTAGTATCGCATGAGATCGCGAGCTCTAGCCGCATCTTCGAAACGCTGCTCCTTTGCGGCGGTTTTCATCTCGGCGGCGTATTCTTTGATTTTCGATTCCAAATCAGAAATTTCCAAACGCTCTTTTTTCAAGGGAGTTGCTGGAGGCGCTTCCGCGATTCCAAATGTCTCTTCAATCGAAGAATTTTGCTCCCGTTTTACAGATCTGGGAATGATATTGTGTTTGGTATTGTAGGCAATCTGCATCTTCCTACGCTCGGAAGTGATTCTCACCGCTTTCTCGATCGAAGCTGTCTTTTTATCCGCATACATGATCACCCGACCGCGAACATTTCTAGCAGCGCGTCCACAGGTTTGTATCAAAGCCGTTTCGGAACGGAGAAATCCCTCCTTGTCAGCGTCGAGAATCACGACCAAGGATACTTCCGGAATATCAAGCCCTTCCCGAAGAAGGTTAATGCCGACAAGAACATCGAATTCTCCCAGCCGCAGCGATTTAATGATCTGCATTCGCTCCAAGGTATCGATGTCAGAGTGGATGTACTTGGTCTTCACTCCGATCTCATTGAGATATTTCGAGAGGTCTTCTGATAATTTCTTCGTCAGGGTCGTCACTAGGACTCGGCCGCTTTTTTCTGTTTCAATGCGGATCTCCTCCAAACAATCATCTACCTGGCCCGTCGCAGGGCGAATTACAATCTCGGGATCCAAGAGACCTGTCGGGCGAATTAGCTGTTGGACCACATCCCCTTCGGCTTCGGCAATTTCCCAAAGACCAGGGGTTGCAGAGACATAGATCACTTGGTTGAATTTTTCATATGTTTCTTCGAACTTGAGCGGCCGGTTGTCGAAAGCAGAAGGGAGGCGAAAACCAAATTCGACAAGCGCTTGTTTCCTCGATCGGTCTCCGTTATACATAGCATGAAGTTGCGGTAAGGTTTGGTGCGATTCATCGATGAAAAAGAGAAATTCTTCAGGGAAATAATCCAATAGGCAAGGAGAAGGGTCTCCGGGTTGTCTCTTGGAAAAATGGCGCGAGTAATTTTCGATTCCCTTACAAAAACCGATCTCCCGGATCATTTCCAGATCATAGCGGGTCCTCTCTTTGACCCTCTGTGCTTCGACAAGCCGACCCTCTTTTTCAAAGAGGGCGATCCTTTCTTGCAATTCAGCCCGGATGGATTGCATGGCATCGTAGCGAATATTTTCGGGCGTCACATAGTGAGATCCAGGATAAATCGTAATTGACTCAAGCCTTTTGCGGACCTTGCCTGTGATCGGATCTATTTCGGAGAGCCTCTCAATCTGATCGCCGAAAAACTCGATCCGATAGGCGAGATCTTCTTCGTAGGCGGGAACGATTTCCAAAACATCGCCGCGAGCGCGAAATGTCGCCCGAGTAAGATCGTAGTCAGATCGCTCATAATGCAGTTCGACCAAGTGGATGAGAACGTTATCCCGACGAACTTCTTGGTTTAGGGTAAGCTTCAAAAGCATCTGGCTGTAATAGTCTGGCGAGCCAAGACCGTAGATGCAGGACACGGAAGAAACTACGATGACATCGGGCCGTTCGATGAGAGAGCGGGTAGCAGAGAGGCGCATCCTCTCGAGCCGATCGTTGATGGCGAGATCTTTTTCAATATAGGTATCCGTTCGAGCGATATAAGCCTCGGGCTGATAATAATCGTAGTAGGAAACGAAATATTCGACGGCGTTATCGGGAAAAAATCCCTTGAATTCCTGATATAGCTGAGCGGCCAGGGTCTTATTGTGAGCGAGGATTAGCGCTGGCTTTTGGACTTCTTGGATGACATTTGCCATTGTGAATGTCTTTCCTGATCCCGTAATACCCAGC
>CAZFWE010000156.1:0-2014 GCA_964522685.1 uncultured bacterium
AAGCGAAAAAAAAGGGGCTCATCGCAACAGGTGGCTCCGATTATCACGGGGCGTGCAAACCCCACATTCCTTTGGGTTGCTCGTGGGTCGATGAAAAGACTTTTAACAGTATAGCGGATAGAAGCGGACTTGAGTAGTTGTTTTATGTTTTAATTTGATGTTATTTTTGGACCCATAATAAACTGGGGGGGAGCTTGCGGGCTCTGGATCTTAGGTTGAACTCCCATTGGTGATAGGAATGATTCAAATCTTTAACAAATGCTAGAATTTCCCTCTCTTCGCGCATTCCCTCGTCATGGCCAGGATAGCAGGTGATAGAGAGCGCGCCATCCGCGGCCAAGATTGAAAGGGATTGCTGTAGACTTTGGAGGGTTGTTGCGGTCATCGTCGTAAGGGATTTATCGCCGCCGGGCAGGTAGCCGAGGTTGTAGACGATAAGGCGGGGAGGTTTGGGGATTGGAATCGGGTCTGCATGCGACTGGCGAAAGAGGCGGACATTTTTTGCATTCCGAAGACGGCCACGCGTTTTTTCAAGGGCGCTTTCCTGAATGTCGATTCCATAAACGAGCCCATCTGGAAGTAGGGCGCTCAAGCAAAGAGTATCATGGCCATTGCCGCATGTGGCATCGATGGCGAAGTCATCCGCTTTTAGGTGCTTTTCCCAGTAGTCTTTCGCTAGTAAAAGATGTGGCTTGCTCATAAGAAAAAGATTATACTCGTTTCCTCATGTCAAGACAATGCGATATATTGATCATAGGCTGCGGAATCGCAGGAGCGACGGCCGCTGTGAAGCTTGCCGAAAAAGGGTTAGACGTAATCGTTTTGTCTGCAAACGAAAACTCCAATTCGGCGTGGGCGCAAGGAGGGATCGTCTATACAGGAGTGGGCGATAGAGAACCTCTTCTCGCACAAGATATATTCGATGCGGGCGCGGGCCTTTGCAACAAGGATGCGGTCGATCAATTAGTCTTTTTAGGTCCGCGACTTGTCAAAGAATTTTTGATCGAGAAAGTGGGTATTCTTTTCGATCGGAATGCCAAGGGAAGCCTATCTTTAACCGAGGAGGCCGCCCATTCCGTTCCGAGGATTGTCCACCACAAAGACCAAACAGGGCTAGCGATCATGGCAGGCCTTTTGGAATTCGCAAAAAAATTTCCTGTGGAATTCCGCTCAGAATCTATTGCCATTGATCTAATCACATTGTCCCATCATTCAAAGCACCCCACCGATATTTACAAGCCTTCGACCTGCGTCGGAGCGTATGTCTTCAACGCAAAAAACAAAGAGGTCGAAATTCTCTTTGCAAAGGAAACTATTTTAGCCACTGGTGGACTTGGAGAGGTGTTTCTCCACTCCACCAATCCCAAGCAGTCCCGGGGAGATGGGATTGCAATGGCCTATCGCGCAGGTGCAAGAATCATGAATCTCGAGTATGTGCAGTTTCATCCAACGACTTTGCATGCACCCCCAGAAAGCCCTTTTTTACTTTCCGAAGCGTTGCGGGGTGAAGGAGCCAAGCTTCTCGATGCTCACTTCAAACCATTCATGCAAAAATACCACGACAAAAAAGAGCTCGCTCCGCGCGATATCGTATCCCGTGCGATCTTCTCAGAGATAGTAGGGAGTGGCGTCGATCATCTATGGCTCGACATCTCGGAAAAAAAACGGGATTGGATTCTGGATCGGTTTCCCGCAATTTTCTCGCATTGCATAGGGAAAGGATTCGATCTTTCAACCGAACCTGTTCCGATTGTGCCGGCTGCCCATTATAGCTGTGGCGGGATTGCCACCGATTTAAATGGAAAGACGACCATTCGACGGCTCCGTGCGATAGGAGAAGTTGCTTGTACCGGCCTTCACGGAGCAAACCGGCTTGCGTCGACGTCCCTTTTGGAAGGACTCGTCTGGGCGAAAACAGCCGCGGACGACCTTTGTGCGAGTTGGGGAACTAGAAATGACTCGTTCCCTTCCGTGGAAGAGTGGCAAATGACCGCGCGCTTCATCCCCCACGCTG
>CAZFWE010000156.1:2024-4495 GCA_964522685.1 uncultured bacterium
TGAAGCGGTCGACGGAGCACTTATCCAGCAAGATTGGATGACGATCAAACAGACGATGTGGAACTATGTCGGGCTCGTCCGCGATTTAAACCGCCTTCGAAGAGCCCAAAGAATGTTAGGAGAATTACAGTTCGAGATCGACCAATTCTACGAACGGGCCGCGTTGACGCCAGAACTCATCGGCCTACGCAATGGCGTGCTCACAGCTCTTTTGATCACTCAGGGAGCCTTACGCAATAGGGCGTCTCGAGGGTGTCATTTCCGGATAAATTAGTCCAAACTCCAGTTATTACGTTGCTAGAATTTCGAAGATCAAATAAGATGGTTGTCGCCTTTTAACTTGTATGGGGTGTTAGCTCAGTTGGTTAGAGCGCCACGTTGACATCGTGGAGGTCGGTTGTTCGAGTCAACTACATCCCAACCCAAATAAATATACATTGGAACTGCCAATCATCATCAATCGGACTGCAGCAGCAATCGCTGCAGCCGCTATCCATGAAGTCTTTCCCGGCTCTGAGTTATTCGGAGGAGGAGAGACCGACACCGGTTTTTTCTATCAATTCTTTTATTCGCACCCTTTACCCCCCGAAGCTCCGAAACTTCTAGAAGAACGGATGCGCCAGATCATCCGAGAAGAACGTCCTTTGCGGGAAACGGAAATGGTTGCCTGCAGCGCAAAAGAGCTTTTTTTGAAAGCCGATCACCCTGCAGCCGTAGACGCTTTGAGTGAATTCGGGCCAAAAGAGCTTGTCTCCGTGATTCGGATCGGGACTTTTTTTGATCTCGCTGAAGGACCTTTTTGCCCTTCTGTCCGAGGTGTTGGAGCTTTTCGAATCACTGCCTTAAAATTTTTAGGCGATCGCGAAATTCGGATCGAAGGCACGGCATTTTCTACAAAAGAAGAATTAAAAAATTTTCTTCGGCTGATTGCCAAATATTCTAAAGAAAATCATTTGGTGCGAGGCCAAGACTTGAAGTTTTGGCAATGGCAGGGCGAGCGCCTCCTCTGGCTTCCTCGCGGGCTGAAAGTGAGGAGGAACCTCATTTTATTTCTCAAAAAATCTTTTGTTGGCATCGAACTTGGGTCTGCTTCGGAGGAGGTGCTAAACGTCTACTGTCGTAAGCGGATGCCGTTCACAGCTGTTACTGTCCAGGAAAAATTTAAAGATCCGGAAGAGGGGAGGGGGCTTTTTGAAGAGGAGTGTCAAAGCATTTTTCAACAAATAATTTACTGTTCCGAGAAAGAATTGAAAGATTTTTCGATTTCGCTCTTGCAAACCATCGATAAAACACTTATTATTTTAGGCTTTCGTGCAAGCTCTGGGCTCTTGGGTCCCAAGCGGGATGAAATGAAAGGTGGCGAGTGGGCTGTTGAAGATGGCTTGGGACGAAGCCAGACAGCTTTCAAACTGACAATTTTGAAAGAAGACGGATACATGCTCCTCCGAATGAAGGTAGCAGTTGAAAAAATCCTAGCTCTTTTGTTAGAACAGACCATAGTGAATTTGAAATTTATTGAACATTGGGGAAAAAGCGATTGAACAGGACTTTCAAACTTGAGAATCAATAGAGAAATCAGAGCGCCGAGGCTGCGCGTAATCACGGAAGCCGGCGATCAGTTAGGAATTTTATCCCTCCGAGAGGCGCTTGAGAAAGCGGAGGAGATGGGAATGGATCTCGTAGAGATTGCACCGACGGCGGTACCGCCGGTTGCGAAGATCATCGACTACGGAAAATTCAGATACCATCAAGCGAAAAAAGAAAAAGAAGGGAAAAAAGCGCAAGTACAGATTAAGGTTAAGGAAATTAAGCTAAAACCGAACATCGATACGCACGATTTTCAGACAAAACTGAAGCATGCGAGAGAATTTTTGATCAAAGGCAATAAAGTGCGTTTGAGCATTATGTTTCGTGGGCGAGAAATGCTCCATATCAATCTTGGAGGCAAAGTCGTCGATCAGTTTTGCAATGAATTATCCGATGTGGCTGTAGTTGAGGCTACCCCAAAATTGATGGGCCGTACAATGACCACAATTCTTGCCCCGAGCGGCAAGCGGCCGAAACAAAAAGCAGGAGAACCAGACAGTGCCTAAGATGAAAACTCGTAAAGCGATGAAAGCTCGCTTTAGAATAACAGCGACAGGAAAACTTAAAAGGACTCGTCCAGGACGACGTCATATACTTACAAAAAAAAGCGCTTACCGAAAGAGAAGCTTGGCTAAGCCACGGCTTGTAGATGAAGGGCAAGTCAAGATGTACCGAAATCTCATCGGCGCAGGCGCATAAGGAGTAATACACAATGAGAACAACCAATTCAGTTGCAGCGAGAAGACGCACGAAAAAGCTCTTGAAGCGCTGCAAAGGGTTCTACGGAGACCGTAAGAACCATATTAAACTTAGCAAAGACGCCTTGATGTCTGCACTTGCTTTTAACTATAAGCACCGCAAACTTCGCAAGCGCGATTTCCGCA
>CAZFWE010000157.1:0-4441 GCA_964522685.1 uncultured bacterium
CTTAAATTCAGCGCGGCGATTGAGTCTCCAGTCTTCAGGATTGTGTCCTGCAATGAAAGGCTCTTCTTTACCGCGAGAAACAGTGTAAAGTCGATTCAAATCGATCCCATTTTTCACAAGTAGGCCTCGAATGTAGTTGGCTCTTCTCATGCCTAAGGCCATGTTGTAGCTTGCGGAAGCTCTCTCATCGCAATGGCCTGCAATAATCATGTAGACATTGGGATTTTTCTTTAAGTAGGCAACGATTTGCTGGATCGATTGCAGTTCATTCTTGTCCCGCAACACATATTCGTCTGTTTCAAAATGGACGGAACGAAAAAGACTTTGGAGAGAATCAGGCGGTACGTAAAACTGATCGAGAGTTGGGACTCCTTTTTTTCCGGGAATTCCTTTGGGCTGTGGTAAAGCTGTATCGGTGGTCGCGAAAGAATGTTTCAAGTCGTCGTCTTTGAGCGGAATGAAGTCGCGGTCGTTGGGTCCTATAAATTCCTCATCGGAAGTTAGCATTCTCGAATCGTAATCTTTTCCGATGAGAGCATCCACTCCGCGCTGGACATAGCGGCTCGCTGTTTTGACATCTTCCCAAGTTTGGGAGCTATTTCTAGAGCATCCCACTAAAAAAAAAGCAGCGAATAAACAGAAAAAACGACTCAATAACCTCATAATCTCCTCGAGAACTCTTCTTCATTTTACTCTACTCCATTTTCCTTTTCTTGACGATAAGAGAGTTTTGAGGCGCAGTGAGCTGGTGGCTGAAAAGCGAATGTGAATCCATCATCCGGCTAGGTTCATTGGCTGAAATTTTTTTATTTTTTCTTTACGCAAAGGAAATGTTTTTTTATCATGATCTTTTTAGATTATTTGAATGCCAAATGTAGGAAAAAATTATGTCTGTCCACGGTATACCTGGTTATCTAAATACGCAATGTCGACCATATCCTGTAGTATTTTCGCCTGAAAAGAATGCTAAATCCATTCAGAAGTATTCTTTTCCGGTTGTCAAGCGCAGTTCTGCTGAAAAATGCCATGAAACTTCTGCTTGGCTGCAAAAGGGGAGCCAGTGTTCTGTGATTCACAACGGAGAATTACCAGCGATTGTAGAAAATCGAAGTCATCTGACCAAAGAACAGGTCGGCTATTATACAACTCCGGAAGGAATTGTCGATCTCAACAAGAAGGGGATTTCAATTGCTGTAGATAAACGAGTGGCTCTTTTTTTTCAGCAAGCAATCCTTTGTTATGGGATGTCAGGATTCACTTTTTCTGCTCGCGGGGCTGATGATCAGATTGGCACATCCCCTGGCATGAAGTTTGCAAGTTCAAAGTCTTCTTTCACGATGCACAAAAGAGAAGCCGCCCATTCGAGCACGGTTCCCACTTTGATTGCTCATGCCAAAGATGGATCAACGCCGAATGGATTTGTCTTTTTGAAAGGTGGATCAAGCTACTATCAACACAATGCAACTATTGGGATGCATGAATGTGTTAATGGAGCTGATGAGCTGATCGATGGAAAAGGACAAGATCATAAACTGCGCGATACAGCCGTTAAAATTCTCAATCGAGTTGCTCAAGGGCTCGATCCTGTTCAAGCGACCAAAGAGTTTTGTAGATCTTTTGATAAGGAGGTTCTCTCTACTTCTGCACGCTTAAAGCAGGATGACAAGCGCAGATTTGTTCTTGAGCGCTACCATGAAAAAATAAAAAAGATTCAGCAAGCAGCAACGGACTCTGTCCTCTTTGATCGCTTGATTGGTGTGAGTGTCAATCCTGAAAATCCCAACGAACACGTCTTGCGAGAGGCGGTTTACAAAAAGCGATATGATGTTATTCGCCTCCAAGAAATTGTAGAGAGTCGTATCGGAAAGCGAATTGCCGATGTCAAAGAGAAAATGGACTCGCATGATAGATTCCTCTTGGAACACATGCTTTTGAGCACGTTTTCGACAACTAGTGAGCGCAAAATTTTAGAAAAACTATTTGGGAAAACCGTTGCCTTTTTTGAAAATGAGATTCAGCCTGTGCCAAGTGCTCTTAAAGGATTTAGAACGCAGGTTCAAAATCTCAACCAAAAATACTTGAAAGAACTCGATGTACTTAGAAGAGATCTTCGGTCTGATTTCCGCAAATTGAGTTCTGCGGAATATTCTTATCGAGCGGGTGTTTTCAAAGATCTTCGCACAAAGGTAAATCATTGGACCCAAGAAGAATTTCGTGAAAATTATCGACAAACAACAGGGGCTTCTGTCAGCCAGGCTTGGGTCTCTCGGATGGAGCAGCTCTCCCATTTACCGAAAAAAAACCCTGGCGAGTATGCAACCCCCATCACTCAAAGAAGACGCTACGTGACTCTTGAGGATGCGAAAAGATGTGCTGCTACCTTTGGCGTCGACGCAGGGATTTTTCTCCCGTCTCTTTTTACTTCGAGTTAGTAAGAGCGATGTTCAAAGATCATTTGATGAAATAAAATAAACAACAGGAGTAAGTTATGTCGGTTAGTTCAGTCCAATCCTCTGCTTATACATCCTCTCCTTCTCTGGGGAGTTTTGTAACAAGTGTACAAGTTCCGAAAGCGGGAGAGGTTTCCTATGATAGAGACCTTAGATTTTTTGTAAATGGCGATGAAATTAGCGTTCAGTTATGGGGAAAAGTAGGAGGAGATGCGTCTTCCTCAGCAAGAGACATAAGAAGCGTTAGCTCACCCATATGTTGGGGGAATATATCCGGTACCTCAATCCAGTTTAAAGACCACAACGGTACTGACCTTGGAACATATAAACAGCTTTCTAATTACATTAAAAACAATCTAAAAGCCAAGCTAGATGACGCTACTATCGAACCTAACGCTAGACGTAATGGCGATATTGGAACGATAACTGTTGTGTTCAACAAATGACCCAAAAAAACCAAATAAAATTTTAATATCTATGTGTTATCCTCACTCAGCAATTGAGCGGGGTTAAAAATGGCACAATTTACGGGTTTGCCTGATACGCAATGGGAGATCTTGCAAAGATTCATTCCAGTCGACTATATTGGTTGATCGAGTTGTTAAAGCAACTTCATCTCCTCTATTCCCAATAGTTTTCCCGGAAGACGAGTTGGATCAGGAGATCCGAACCCTCAATCAACCCAATCGAATCGCAAGCGATCTAGCCCAGTCGCTAAATCATGCAATTATGAATGATAAAGACATTCAAATCTTACAATTTCCCCCCCTGTTTTGAAAAAAAATGGAGCAATTCCTTCAACATCCAAAAAATAAGGTGAGAAACATGTGCACAAGAATTACAGAAATAACCCTCGCGCCATTTAGATATATAGGAAACTCTATTGAGTATACCATGAAAAAAACTTCATTTGAAACGAAAATAAAAGCTATAGCTATTTCAATTATTTTTGGGATTCTTAATGCAGCTTTTGCAATATGTCTTTTTGGTGGAGCTAAATTTATCTCCTTACCATTAATTACTGCTTTAGCTTATTCTTCCGTCTTAGCTTTGGGATCAGCTTTAGGATTTTTATTCTTGATGACTGTTATGGGTAGACATATGGGGCTGAATGCTACGAAGGTTGGATAAGATGACAGCCAAGGAAGTCATTAGACCTCTTTCGAAACTCCATTTGCTTGCCAAAATTGTCATTTTTGGTATCTTTTTCGCAAAATTTTTTGACCATATGTTCACATATGCTCTCAAAATTTTTCGAAAAATCTGCTCAAAAATCTTCAATTTTTTCAAGCAAAGCGAGTTTCGAAAGAGGTCTATTATCGGGATTCCCAAGAAGCGAACCGTTTTTGGCCGATTCCTTTTGTGATTTGGATCGGTTCTCTTTGCCGCAAATTGATCAAAAATAATTGCCCCTCTTCTTCATTTTCGGTGTTATAGACGAGGTGGAGGCTATCGGGCGCCCACGTGGGATTTTCTTTGTTTTCAGGTCCTGTTGTCAAAGGCAGTTCCGTTTCAGTTTCGAAATCGTAGAGCCAAATTTGCCGGACGCCTTCTTCTTTGGCGCTATATGCGAGCTTTTTCCCATCGGGAGACCAGGAAGGCGATGTGTTTTCTCGATTCCGCTTCGTCAGCATCTTAGGGACTACTCGCTTCGTGTCTTTCGGGGAAATCACATCGATTAAATAAATGCGGGGAGGGCCGTCTTTGTCGGAGACGAAGGCGATTTTATTTCCATTGGGGCTGAATGTGGGAGATGCTTGCGTTGCGCGAGGACTCGAAAAGAGTTGCCTCGATTTTCCTAAAGGCCTTCCCGAAGGATCAAAATTTTGTAAAAAGAGATCGGGGCGTCCCGCAACATCTGAGATGAATGCCATCTGCGAACCTTTTGCATTGATGGAGGGTAGAACTTGGTTTCCTCGCAGCTCAAACGCAATTTCGCATTTGCTTCGCCCCCCTAGGTAGATTTTCGATTGCCCTTGCTTATAAGAGAT